>NZ_JAVRBM010000050.1:0-65441 GCF_034531255.1 Nostoc sp. ChiQUE01b
ATACACGGTAGAGCCGCCGTTTTTATGTTAAGTAATATTTCGCCAACGGTATCCGACCCTTTTGATATGGGGACTGCTTATGCTTACGTTAAGGGACGTTGGATACGCTGTATTTCTGAATATTACAAATACTTCCAAAATCGTTCCGAAAAAGAAGTGAACTCAGAAAATCAGATCGAAAGCTGGTGTAATTAGAGCGATCGCAGATAAAAAAAGAAGTACAATGGTAGGTCAAAGCAATTCAAATTATTTCCTTGTAATTAACCCCCTAGATTGCTCCACCAAGCGAATAAACTCACCCCTCAAGCCCTCCTGGTCTTCTCCCTTCCCTTGAGTTGCCAAATTCATTACCAAATCGTAATTAGCATTCCCCTTATACTCAGAGTCACGCAGCACCATCCCAAAAGTTGCCACCGCCGCAGCAAATCTCAGGTTGGTGGAGGGGTCGGCTCTCAAATCATCATCTTGGATAGTTTGGGTAATTAGTTGACTCGTGCTGTCCTGGGGCAATTTATAGCGCAGTTTTAAGAGCATCAATTCATTGCCGCCTTCCCCGGAGGCAGTTTCACCAGAACGCTGATAACGCAAGGGGTCTACTGTAGGTAGTTTCACATCGCTCTTCATACCAGTGGGAATTATTTCATACAGCGCCGTCACAGAATGACCAGCCCCAATTTCGCCTGCATCTTTCTTATCGTCATTGAAGTCCTGGTTTTGCAGCAAGCGGTTTTCGTAACCAATCAAGCGATATGCCTGAACTTTCGCTGGATTAAACTCCACTTGAATTTTCACATCCTTGGCAATGGTAAACAGAGTTCCCCTCAAATCGTTAACTAAAACCTTTTTGGCTTCCAATAGGGTATCGATGTAAGCGTAGTTGCCGTTACCCTTATCAGCCAGTTGCTCCATTTTTGAGTCCTTATAATTGCCAGTGCCAAATCCCAATACCGTCAGGAAAATTCCCCGATCTCGCTTGTGTTCAATTAATCGCGTCAGATCGGCATCGCTGGAAACCCCGACATTAAAATCTCCATCAGTAGCTAAAATTACTCTATTATTACCAGACTTAAGAAAGCTTTGTTCGGCTATCTTGTAGGCTAGTTCAATCCCCTGACCGCCAGCAGTGGAGCCTCCAGCCTCTAAGCGATCAATCGCCGCCAGAATTGTTGATTTCTGGCTACCAGGAGTAGCAGGTAATACCAATCCAGCATTGCCAGCATAGACTACCAAACTTACCCGATCTTCAGGACGTAGTTTATTTACCAGCAATTTCAGGGACTGTTGCACCAACGGTAATTTGTTGGGGTCATCCATAGAACCGGAGACATCAATCAGAAATACTAAGTTGCTGGGTGGTAAAGTTTGACTCTTTAGGCGTTTACCTTGCAAACCCACCTGTACCAACTTGTGTTGAGGATTCCAGGGAGCAGCAGCAACTTCAGTGGTGACAGAAAAAGGGCGATTGTCTTTTGGTTGGGGATAGTTGTAGGTAAAATAGTTGATTAATTCCTCAATTCGTACTGCATCCTTGGGTGGTAATTCTCCTTGAGTAATAAAGCGTCGCACGTTGCTGTAAGATGCTGTATCTACATCAATGGAAAAGGTGGAAAGGGGGTCATTACCGACGTGATGAAAGGGATTATCCTCAATTCGGTTGTAGTTTTCTGTATTAAATCTGCTACCTGTTTGTGGCTCTGGGACAACCCCTCCCCTAATTCCACCAGCTTGGGTTTTAGGCATGTACGCACGGTTAACAACTTGATTGTGCACAGATGAGCCAGACGAAATACTAAGGGATGGAGCCGTAGGTAAGGGTTGAGTCTTTCGGGTAGACTCATCTTGAGTACGTTCTCTGGGAGCCAGAGTAGGAGTAAAATCTTGCAATTGATTTATCTGACTTGTTAGGGTTGCTAACTCTGCTGCGAATTCGGACTCCAACCGTTGCAAGGTTTTCATATCCGCTTCGGTAACTATCTTGGGGTCAGTCGCTATTAGCTCATTGCTCCGATTCACACAGGCATTCAAGACTGTGGCAAACTCAGTCCGGGTTATCGCAACAGTACCAAAGTTTTGAACGGAGACGACACAACTATACTTTTGTACAAATGCCTGGAGTGCTTGGTAGTCAGGGTGACTGGGTAGAATGGAGGTTGTTGGTGTAGAACTCTTAGGAGTCTGATTGACTGGAACCGCAACCGTAGCAGACTGACGTAAAATTGCAATTCCTACTGACGGTATCAATAATAACAGTGCTACAATACTGCCTCGCTGCCACATTTTGGACGGAATCGGGTAAGACATGGTTAAATCCTCACACTAAAGAATGTGTATTGGCTCAAAACCTCGTGGGATGTGTGGAAGCTTTGTCTCTTTAGACGGCTTTATTGCTGACATTTGAAGTTTCCACTTACCTAGAATAGTCAACAGCCGCCTGGGATTTCATAACCGTTGCAGTTTTGGTAACTGCTGGGCATTCGCTCATTTTGACCCAGTGAGGAGGAATTATGTCTTACACAGCCTAAGCTCTAGCTCATAAAGGGATTCAGGCATTTTCATGGCAAAAAGAATTTGTTTTTAAAGCTGCTTGATAGGTGTAATGAAGACCGTAGAATCAGGGAGAAAGTAAAGAGTTATGTGACAAAAAGCCTTAAGCATTTGCTCGGCAGAAGGTCGATGCGTTTTGCACTTGGGATTGCCATCATAAAGACCTTGCAAAGAATCTTGAGCTTGTTGGAGTGCAAGCCTGACAACAAACTCTATCAAGGTAAAAACTCGCAAAGCCATATTTAACAAAAACATCAAGCCAGTGATTCGGTTTTGATTCTGGAAGTAAATCGGTAAGGCAGGTAAAGAACCTCAGGCGAAGGCATTGAAATTCCTGGAGTATTGGACGGAAGAAACAAACAGATTGAAGAAGAAAGATCCACAATCTCAACAACTCCAGTTGGCAATGAAGGTTTTGATTTCCATTGATGAATGTGCTTCACTAAAACCTGTGTACTCAAGGAGAATCAAAATATGGCTATTATCAATGGCGATAACAATGCTAACACGCTCACTGGTACTAATAGTGCTGATACTATCCAAGGCTTGGGTGGTGATGACACTATCTACGGTTTAGGTGGTAATGATAACCTTGATGGTAATGATGGTAACGATAGAATTTACGGTGGCGATGGTGCTGACACAGTACGCGCTGGTAATGGTAACGATTACATAGAACTAGGCAGAGCTCAATTAATCATCGGTAACGAGTTTAATTTTGTCGATGCTGGTAATGGTGATGATACAGTTATTGGTGGTCAAGATACTGATAGGATTTACTTATACTTTGGTGCTGACTCAGCTAATGGTGGGGATGGTAGAGATTATATATTCGGTGGTATAGGTAATGATACTATCCGTGGTGGTGGAGGTAATGATGACCTTTATGGAGAAGAAGGTAATGATACCCTCTATGGAGACAATGGCGACGACCTCCTTGTTGGTGGTTTTAATAATGATAGCGTTTATGGTGGTGCGGGTTATGACCTTATACGTGCAGCCTCTAAGATTACCTATTCTGATTTCTCTAATCAGAGTAGGAATACTGTAGATAATCTTTGGGGTGGAACTGAAGGTGATACATTCAGCTTTGGTTATCGTGTAACGTACAACGGTGTGCTTCGTACGATACAGGATTATCAAGGTGGAGGTAATGCGGACTATGCTATTATTCGTGACTTTCAGGCTGGTTATGGGTATGACCGTATTCAACTAGCTGGTAGTTCAAGTGAATACTCGCTTGACCGTATGACGCTTAATTGAGTTGAAGGAACGGGAATACGTTTTGGTACAGACTTAGTTGCCCTCGTAAAGGATAAGTTCGATCTTAGTCTGACTAACTCCAATCAATTTATTTATTTCTAGTTATTATTACCTAATCTCTTTTCGGACTTCATACTATCCTCCGGTTGTGGGAAGGTGCTTTGAGTTGTTACTTCTACTTTCCCACGGCTTACATAGATTCAGTAGACCGAAAAGTTTTCCACAAACCTTATGAGTCCTTGATTTTCCCTTGGGAACACTATCCATCGAAATCAGCTTATCATCGACCTTTCAAGTACTTTTGTTCTGGATGGACGAATAGAGCGATCGCTTATAGTCGTGATGGAAAGCTCCAATTACGTCGCCTGAAACATTTATTCTTTCGTCAACTTTCAAAACTTTTCGGTCTACTGAGATTCTCTCGACAGTTTGTGGTGTTAGCCACTAGTGATTTATACTCAACTAGTATCATTCGATGTGGTGTGATTATTGTTGTCTACCAGCACAGGTTTCATCAAAAACTTTTGAGTGGTATCGGAGTTTGTCGAGGTTCTGATAAAACCAAGGGACTTCCAAGAAATAAATTAATCAGCAAAAATCATAAGTTAATCTTTAAAAGATAATGATAATCATTCTGAGGGGGTAAGAGGTGGTTGCCTATGTCTTCCACCTCTCACCTCCTCAAACATAGAAGGAAAAGTCTGAATTTTGCACAAGGGCGATCGCTTCCTTCAAACGCCCCACCCACTGTAGCAGATCGCCTCCCCCGCTGCCGATTAACAACCGCCTTTTACAGTTTGCTATTGCTATCTTGAGGTGATGGCGCAGCGTTGAAGGGGCGAATGGGAACCATTGGTTCCCAAATTTGACTGATGGGGGTTCATTTATGCTGCTTTGAGCTGGTTCAACTGCTGTAACCAAAGAATAATTTTCTCCCTCTGGCCAGCGCCTACCTTAGTACTTGCAACCCTCAGTGTCTGTCTGGGGAATATCTCTCGTAAATCCGCTAGCATCTCGAAGCTCTCACACGCTTCTAGACACTCAACGATGTAGTCGATTGAGTCGAGACATAGCCATTCCTTTGTCGCTTCCTGGTCACAGATATAATACTGCATAGCTTCGCATTAGCCCTGACCATTATTTTAATACAGTACTCACTCACCTGGAGGGTTTGAGCCATTGCCAAGAAAGCTTGAAAGCTCTGGTAATCATTTGTTCCATGTGGCTAATTGCTCCCGTCAATAGTGCCTATGAGTTCAGAGACGCTTTCTCCTAACTGATGCCCTAAAGAGGCAATCGCAATAGTGTTTTGTTGAGTTGCGCGCAAGGGACTTTGAAGTTGCCTCGTCAGCGATCGCAAATGTAGGCGATCGCCCGTAGGCAAAAATGGATAAAATCGAGCTAAGTCCCAGTATAGTATTGAAATTATACAATCCCTGAGTTTAAACCAGTTGAATATCTAAATTAGTTTGAAAACCAATAGGCTTATTTTCTAGAATGGCGAATCTAGAATCTTCAAAGAACAAAGAACCATTTAGGGGATCGTAACTGAAGTCGCTAATGGAAATAGCGCCAAAACCTGCTTGAGAAATCTGGATTTTGTCACCTTCAACAGCCTTGAAGTCTTTGATAATATCAACACCTTCTAATCCGTTGGTAAAAACAAAATTATCTGCACCTAGTCCCCCAGTGAGAGTATCTGTACCGAACCCACCAACGAGTGTATCGTTCCCGCCCTTACCAGAAAGTGTATCGTTCCCGCCATTGCCAAATAACAGATTATTTTGCCTATCTCCAACAATGGTGTCACTTTGATTTGTACCTTTAACATTATCAAAGTTTATAAATGTGAACTCAACTGTGCCTATGTTAGGAACATTATTAATTACGAAACTTTGACTTTCAAGGTTAACGTTAACTGATGCATCTCCAACTAAAAAGGGTGCTGAAGGGGCAATTGAGGCGTCTATAGTGTTATTTGCAACGCTAGCATCAACAACAAGATTTTCAAAATTGCCAAGTAAATCTGTACCCAGTCCGCCACCTTTTTTAAGAGTTCCATCAATGAAGATGGTAGAGCTTACACCTATTTTGCTGTAATCAGCCGTATCAGTACCATCTCCACCATTTAAGGTATCATTGCCTGCACTACCTCTAATAATGTCATTGCCGCCGCTACCAGATAATTGATTATCAGCAGCATCACCAGTAATAGTGTCCTTTTGATTTGTACCAATTACATTCACAAAATTTTTCACACTGACTATTATTGGTGGCGAACCGACAACTCTGATTTCTAGTCTTTCTTTGGATAAATCAGCTATTATTGATACATTTGTACTGTCAGTAGTTGCATCAATAATATTAGTCTGTCCTCTAGCACCAATAACAGTTTCAAAGAAATCTCTAAACGTATCAGTTCCAATTACGCCTTTTTGAATCACCACTGGCTGGAGTGTTACAGGTTGCTCTAAGTCACTGTAATCAATGGTATCCTTACCATCTCCACCAGTAATGATATCATCCCCTGCACTAGCGATAATTCTGTCATCCCCAGCAGTCCCGATTAAAATATCGTCCCCATCAGTACCTCTGATTGTTGCCATAATCTTGCTTTACCTGTTTTTGAGTTCCTGCTGTATACTAACCCGTTATCGGCTGTATTTTTCGGAAAAAATGTTGCAGAGTATAGCAATTAACTAAGATTTCCCCGCAGACATTCTGCTCCTGGAGCGACCACATTGTTTAGCACAATGCTAAACCTAAGTTTGGTCTGATGATTCGGAACATCTCACGCCAGAGGAAAGACCTTGTGTCGAGTAGCCCTTGCCGATCGCCGGCTCCACTTGTGCCGGCACAGGGGAAACCAGTCCGCCGATGCCGGAGAAAAGTGAGAGAACAGATTTCATGCGACTGCCTCCAGGTGTCGAGAGTGCAAATCAATCTCTGCATTAAACAAACCTTGCCTGCCAGTGATAGGTATAGGGCGTATGATTCGCTGAATATTCTCCAATTGCCATGCCATACCATGAGTTTTTGCCACAATGAAGTAAGGAGAAGGAGGAATTATGACAAACGCTCTGCCACCGGAAGATATCAATGCAAGGTTTGATAATATTGATACTCGTCTCGAAGAAATCGGTGATGAACTAGATTTGCTTCGTACCGTACAAAATGCCAACAGGCGAGAAACAAGGGGAAATTCCCAAACGATCGCGCGATCGTTAGCGTACTATTAGGGAACTGGCTAATCGTCCCCCCAAAGTCTGCAATAGAACGACGCACGGCAGAATCGATCGTTGTGGTGGTCGGGGTAGAATGCTCGAAAATCTGCCAAGGCATTTCGCCGGCGTTGTACAACGCCTTATGCAATTTGTTGCCTTCTTCTTTCGTCAGTCTAATAAAGCACTAAATATCTGAGTAGATATTAGCAAATTAGATGCTTGATATTAAGTACCTATTGGCAGATATTGATATCAATATATTTACTGACTTACTTATTTTAATAATATACCTGATGATAGTGCCAAATTTACTTTTTAAAAGTGTAAATAAAAGTAAGTATTTCAAGAGATAACTAAGTATGGCAACATTATCTAATCCCACAGTCTCAATCGATCTGTTTACTAATTCAGAGGCTAGTGTCAGTGTAACAGTCGATGTCAGGCTGACTTCGTTTGAGACTTTTCTTATTGAGAATGAAGTTGGTTTCCAACTCAGAGCTAAGTTAGTTAGAAATGATGGTGGTGTAAACGCAAAAGATAGTGAATTGTTCTTGTTTCCAACTCAAAACATCACTAATGCAGGGACTTATACCTTTCAATCAACAGTTAGCTATAGCACGCTGAATAAAGATAGTAGTTTATTTAACAAAGGTAATGAGATATTTGCCAATCTTAGCCTCACAAGCACAGAAAAGATGTTTCCATTAAATGTATCGGTTAACAGCCGTATCATTGAGGGCAGGCTCGTTTCATTCTCTAAATCGTCTCACAAATCAAAGGTTCTAGCGATTAAAAATTGATTATTTTGTTAGCAGCGTGCCAAGAAAATGAACAATTTTATTTGTTAACACTTGTGAAAGAAGTGGTTGTGAGTGAGTTTTTGGTGAATGCTGAATTTCTTGGCAGCACAAATCAATACTGTCGCTTCAGTCTCACATAATAGTCGAGTATGCGTAAGGGAACAGGAGGATTAGACTTAGCTAAAGTCTGAAATTCCAGATGGAGAATGCGGCTTTTTGTTTGGAGAAATATCACAGAATCAGCCCGAATTGGCTCGATTGAAAGTTCAGTTTTTAAAACAGTAACTTCTTGATTAGGTTGATTTGGTAATAACCAGTTAGCAAAATCGGCAGGATATAATTCGGCTAAATACTTAGCAGTGTTATCGTAACTCAATTTAATTCTCCTGTTGAGCAAGATTTAAGTAAGAATTCAGGAGGCATATTAATTTGCAATGACGCTCCTTCTGGTGCGTCTGCTACGTGTAGCTTGCTTGGACGTAGGAATACGTCGAAGATCGCAGTGCGATTCTTAAATAATTGCGCTCATGCGCGAATTGCGAATTCGTTTGGCCCCACGGTGGAGAAATAAACCAGCAGTTTTCCAATGAGTTGATTTGGTTAATCATAATGCACCCTCTTGACTTGAAAGTAGACTGCACAAATAATCAATCCGTTTCCAAGCAACAGCAGCTTGTCTTGGAGAACAACTCAACCCGTAAGCCCGACGAGCATCGTAGTTGCCCTTGATTCCCTTGGCTACTCCAACGGAAACCCCATGAGCCACCGTAAGAACTCCGGGTTGATAGCTTCTTGTTTCATGAGAGAGCCGCACTTGCGTAATGTGATTTCCAATTTGGTCTGTCCAGGCGGACGGGATGACTTTGTTGAATAAGCCATTGGGGTAGGCAATGACAAAGATGCGCTTTCTTTCGTGTGACAAACCGACTTCTTGTGCAGAGACACAATTCCATTCCGCATCGTACCCGATGGAATCAAGGTCAAACAGGACTTGGTTAAGTCCGCGACTGAGTAAGCCTGTAGGGTTTTCGATGAGAGCGATCGCTGGTCTACACTGGTGGATGATGCGGAACATTTCGTGCCACAGTCCTGACCTGGGGTCAGCGAGTCCTTGCCGATTGCCAGAGTTACTGGTGCCGCTGCAAGGGAATCCGCCGCACAAAATGTCGAATTGTCCTTGGTGGCAGTGGTAGTTGGTGATGTCTGGATGGATGGGGACTTCTGGTTGTTCATGGCGCAATTGTGATTGAGAATAAGGGGAGATTTCGACAAATTGCTGAACTCGGAATTTGTGGGTGAGTTCAGCGGCTGATATTCCGTGGTGGCAGAGTCCGCCGATGCCGGAGAAAAGCGAAAGGACTGATTTCATCAAAACTCCCGACCATGAGAAAGGTTCTTGAAAGAGGTAAACTGATGGTCAAACAAAAGCTTGACTGTCCCAGTTGGGCCATTGCGTTGCTTACGAATAATTAACTCAGAAATGCCACGCTCAGAGGTATCGGGATTGTGCATCTCCTCGCGGTAGAGCATGATGACAACATCGCTGTCTTGTTCCACTGCCCCACTTGACCGCAAATCACTGAGTATTGGGCGTTTGTCATTGCGGCTTTCAACTTCACGGCTTAACTGGGATAAAGCCAGCACTGGTACATCCAAATCCTTGGCAAGCTTCTTCAGTCCCCGGCTGATTTCCCCAACACGCTCGGTTATGTTGTTTCTAGAATCAGCACCTTCAGCCATTAATTGCAGGTAATCCACAACCACAAGTCCAACACCACTGTAATGAGACGATATTCGGCGAACTTGGCTACGAATCTCTGTCAAGCTAGGGCAAGAGTTATCGTTAATGAAAATCGGCAGTTCGCTCAAAGAAGCGATCGCTTGGCTTAGAGGTTGCCACTGGTTATTGGAAACGCGCCCAGTTTCCAAGAAGTTGTTTTCAATGCCCGATTCACTGCTCAAGAATCGCTGTACGTACTCATCAGTGGACATTTCCAAGCTGAAGACACAAACAGGTAATCGGCTTGTTTGAGCAACCGCCAGAGCGAGATTACCAGCCAAAGCCGACTTGCCGACAGACGGACGAGCAGCCAGCACATACAACCGCCCTTTGCGGAAGCCACCGCCGAGCAAACTGTCCAAGTCGTAAAAGCCAGTGGGCAGCGCTGGCGTTGCAGTACCAGCATGACGCGCCTCAATCTCGGTGAAAGCATCAGCCAAGGAATCGGAAATGTGAACCAAGTCAGTGGCAGAATGCTCAGACGCAATGCTGTAGACCTTCTGTTCGGCTTGGTCAAGGACAATCGGTAGCTCGGTTTCGGTTGCATAGCCAAGTTTAACAATCTCCGTGCCAGCTTTAATTAACTGCCGCCTTTGGTATTTCTCCATAACCAAATCGGCGAAAGCATCGATGTTGATAGCTGACACAGTACGGTCAACCAGAGTTGCGAGTTTATTGCGTCCACCAACGCGGAACAACAGACCGTTGTCAGACAACCAACTGGTTATGTAAAGCAAATCTGTCGGGTTACCTTGGCTGTACAATCGTTGGGCTGCTTGGTATATGTCCTTGTGGGCGTTGATGTAAAAGGCATCGGCAATCAAGCGATCGCTGATTCGGCTCATTGCATTAGGGTCAAGCATGATGCCGCCGAGTATGGCTTCTTCAGCCTCGATGCTTTGCGGGGGCAAGCAGTCTTTACTGGTTGTGAAATCCAAATTTTTTGTCATAAAAACCTCTGGTCAAGGTTAGGTATTGGGCATCGGGCATTGGGTATTGGGCATTGGGCATTGAGCATTGAGCATGGGGCATTAGGCATTGGGCATTAGGCATTGGGCATTGGGCATTAGGAATTAGGCATTGGGCATTGGGCAAACAGGGTATAGGACTGGGGTATTGCTCTAAGCAGCGAATTGTTTTTATGCTGCGGCTTGATGTAAGTGGGCATACATTTGGGGATAATGGATGGACAACCAGTTCAACCAGCCATCAGTAGCACCTGTGTGTTGTTGGTCATAGCGGGTACTGAATTGAGCGATCGCAAGTTCATGCCCAACTTTGTCGCCAAGATCAAGCAATTCGCAGAATGTGGCTTTGTGCCACTCAAGGGAGCGATTCGAGTAGTAGCCAATGGGTTGGTCAGTTTGCCCAGATTCTTCAGTTTGAGGTGCAGCTGACTCAACAACTTTTGACCAATAGCCCAGCAGTTCTTCTAAGCCGCCCTTAGTTGCTTCCAAATTGCCAATGGACTTGATGACAGTGGGGATTTTTTCAGTCCACTCGCATTTACTCCACTTGGCTCTTTCTTTGGCTATCAACTCAACCAGCTGGCGTGAGCAGGTTTGGTAAATCTTGTCTCTGGTAGCAGTGCGCCAGGGGAAGCGCCAGCCACGCAACTTGATTTCGCTTCGGTAAACGGCGGGCAACGGGTCAGATGCCATGATGGCAGGGTCTAGTAAAACTTGGTTGATTAAATCTTCAATCGACTGAAATTTTTGTTTACTTGGTTTATTCGCTTGTTCGCGTTTCTCGAACGACGCCGCCGGAATGTTTGGCCCGGATGAGGGATTTTCGGTTTGATGCAAAGTCTCGGATTGATTTGACAACGAAGTGAAAGATTCAGGAATTGGTTGTTTTTCCTGGTTTTGTTGTTCTGGTTGTCCAGACTCTTCACACACACTTTGATGGGTGGGAAGTGCGTTTCTTGAAGGGGGTTCTGTACTTAGTGTGAGTTCCTTAGATGGGATTACCTTAATGGGAATACCTTTGTGGGTCAAATTTGACCCCACCCCCCGTGCAAAATTGACCCCACCACTGGGGTCAGATTTAACCCCACCCCCCGTGCAATTTTGACTGGGGTTAATTTTGGCTGGGGTTTGTTTTGTTGTCTTGATTTGTGAGCGAAGTAATTGAACTTGGTCGGGAGAAACCCACTTAGAAGGTGGAGTCAGAGTATAAATGTTGGTAGTTCCAAGACGTTCTTGTATTTCAATCATTCCTGCGGCTAGTAAAAGCTTGATAGCATTCTTGGCAGTTTTCAGAGCCACGTAACAATGTTTTGCCATGTTAGGAATAGACTCAAAACAACCACTTGTACCTGCTCTTCTTTGAATATGTGCGTACAGCCTAAATTCTGATGATTCAAGTGGGTAATCATCAAAGAAGCCTGGAATAAAAACTCCAAAATCTGTACGATTATTTAATTCATTTACTGCTAAACTCATGGTGATACACCTCACTAAATAAATTGTCTTCCCTCGGTTTACTCTTGCTAATCGAGGGATTTGTTTTTAATGAATTGGGAGACAGGGAAATTTTTGAACTTGTAGTTGTTGTATAAATTCAGTAATGTCTCCACCTTTCTTGTCGCGGGTCTTAAATTGCTGTTGTTGAAAGTAGGCGTTAGCTCCCACTTGTTTCACAAAAACAGGTATTTTATCTGAGTGACATTGTTGAACAATTGATTGGAGCCATTCTAAATGGCAAGGTCTGGAGTTTGGGCCAGACTCACCACCACAGATAATCCAATGAATATCTTTGAGAAATAGACTGATATCGCCCAAATCTTCTAACAATGGTTCGGCTGACCAAAACCGAACATGAGCCGGAATTTGTGCCAGAATCGGACTGCGTTGTTGAAGAGTATGGCGATTCTCTATCGAAGTGCCTACCCAAATATTTTCAGGCAACTTATCTAAGCCATGACTGTCAAGCCATGCTTCAACAGAAGACAACATTATTAATGGTCGTTTTGTTAATATTTGAAAAGTTTGTTTGGGAGCGACAAACATTCCGTCTAACATTTCATGTTGCCAATAACGCGGAACCCATTCACCAAAAACATCTGTCATGGAAGCAACGAAATGTTTTTTAGTTTTTTTCTGGAATCCCCACTTCCGAATAATTTCTGTGTCCAGTACTAGTTCAGGAGGCTGTCCAGAATATGGCAGTTTGTTTCCACCAAAGAAAGTATTTTGATTAAGCTTTTCGCTATAACAGTTGGCACAGCCAGGGCTAATTTTTTGACACCACCAGCCACCATCTTTGGCGCGAATGATATTATCTGTTAAGTCTGTCCATTCTATGTTTGTCATAATTTGTGTTCGTTGAATGATTTATCTCAAAATGTCAACTCTAGATATTCTTTTTTTAATCAATTTATGAGAACGGATACGATTTTTTACACACTGTTTCAAAATCTACCTAGCGTTCTGTTTGAATTGCTGTCTTTATCTCCTGATGTGGCAACACATTATCAATTCACCTCTGTAGAAATTAAAGAATTAGCCCGACGCTTAGATGGTTTATTTCTGCCTAAAGATGACTTTCCAGAAGACACAATTTATTTTGTAGAAGTGCAATTTCAAAAGGATGACGATCTGTATTGGCGATTAATAACAGAGGCGTTTGTGTATCTAAATCAGTACAGACCGTCAAGAGCTTGGCAAGCTGTGGTACTCTGGGCAAAACGTAGCCTTGATTCTGGCGTACCGCTGGCTTATAGAACTTCACTTGCAGCAGGACAAATTCAGATAGTATATTTGGATGAATTAGTTGATACATCGTCTAACTCTGTTGGTTTAGGAATAGTTCAGTTAGTGGTAGCAAAAGAAAACGAGGCAGTAGCCAAAGCCAGAAATTTAATTAATTTGGTGCAACAACCGACTCTATCAAATCGGAGAAATCTTTTAGAATTAGTAGAAAGGATGTTGGTGTACAAGTTTGCAGACAAAACTCGGCAGGAATTGGAAGCAATGTTTGGATTAACACAGTGGCAACAAACTCGGTTTTATCAAGAAGTTGAAGAAGAGACTAAGCTAAAAACAATACCTCGGTTAATGAAAGTAGGATTGAATGCAGAACAAATAGCTGAGGCACTAGAATTAGATATCGAAACAGTGCAGCAAGAAATAGCCAAGCAAAGTGGTCAAAATTCTTAGAAATTGGCTCTTTGGGCAACTTGAGTGAGTATTTTTTGCTTGGTGCTGGCTGCTGATGATGTTGAATAATTCGTACTTACTTCTCCATAAGCGATCGCTCTTACAATTTCTTCTGCCCGTTCCTGTGAAATCGCTTGCTCTGGATTTTTATAAAACCCAACAATTTGAGATTTGGGACGCACGATAATGCGCTGTGTGGTTGCACGTTTGTCCCAAACGAAGCATGAAATAGTGATGTTATCGGTAGCCCAACGAGTACCCCTCTTGTCCTTGCGAAAACAAAAGCGGGGCAGAGTCAGTACAAGTGACGGCAGGTGCTGCTGGAGAAATTCGGCACGATCATCGCAAGGTTCGAGAAAGCTGGTCAGGAGAAAAGCAGCGACACCTACACGGGCTTTGTGGTAAGCATTCTTGATAATTGGGGATGCAAATTCGGCGTAAGGCGGATTAGTGCAGATCCAGTCGCATTCGGGGAATTTAGCCCAAGATTCGGTTAAAGTTGCATCGTAGTGAAAGTGAGCCTGTTTATTAGGGTCGATGTCGTTAGTCCAGATATGTTCTGTATATGGCCACACATTCAACAAAGATGCGATCGCCCCCATCCCAACGCAAGGCTCACCAATGACACCAGATAATCGGACATAGCGCAGTAGTTCAGTTGTGAACCATGAGGGCGACTCGTAGAAGTTCAGAGGATGCCTGCTGACAGTTTCAATAACAGTTGTCTGGGGTGTTAATAGTGGTGTGACTGTCATGCTGTTTCCTCTTCAAAATCTACAGAGTTTTGATTATGGACAATAGTTGCGCTAATTGACTCAAAATCAACCTGAAAAATGTTTAAATCTGGAGTTATTTCGCCACTGTTATATAAATCAACAATGTGCTGTTTAATCGCATCTTCGCAGAACATATTGGTGATATCAATATGTGCCTCTTGATAAATTTTTTGTACTACTTGAATTCTGACTATCATTTTAGTTACCCTGAAACTAAGGAGTGTTTTTGTTTGGCGGTTGTTATTCAATAAAGCAACAATCGCTTTTACTTTTCTTCTTCTTTAGATATGTCCTCCCAAAACTGCTCTATAAAATCGTAGGCTTGCTCTAAAACTTTAGGGAGTAAAAATAACGGTACTTCCCACGCAGCAATTACACCACCAGCAAAACATTCAGCAAGTTCAATCCGAATACAATCAGGTAAATTGCTTTCCAAAAATTTCAGCGTGTGGTCTTCATTTTCTGGTAAGTTAACAAAGAAAAATTCATCGTACATAGCAAAAGCTTCAAGACCATATTTATCTGCTACAACCTCTCGTAAACTGTTCATAATTTTGACCAATTACTGAGAGATAACTTGTACAATTTCGGGTAGCCATCGCAGTTGAAAAACAGTTTGATTCGATGACCTAGCCAACGCTGGAACCATACGCCCCCATTGTTTGCCTGACTCGGTAGGGCGGTACGGGATTTTCTTATCCTCAGTGCGATATTGCAGCCTGTGTTACACCAACCAATTGTTGACTGCCCTTGCAGTCATGCCGACTACTTCACCAATCTGTGTTGCGTTGAGAAATGCATCTTCAGCAGGATTAGTGGAAGCGATCGCAGTCTTGAGTTCGTCGGCGGCTGGCTTGAGGACAGGATTGACAGCAGTAGCGGCGTTAACAGCTAACTGCGCGGTGAGGGATTTGTCTAGCCCAGCAAATTCACCCAGCATCATGGCTAACTGTGCAGCTTCGTGGGATGGGGCTATGGTTTTGGGTGGTGAGGGTTCTGGTACAGGTTCTACCTCACTTACTACCATTATTTTTGTCAAGGTTCTGTTAGCCCAAACTCGAAACTCCACTGAAACCCACCGAGCTAAATCAACAGCTATTTCAGGATGTAGCCAAGTGCTTTGTTCGCTGCCATGACCTTGAATTTCGATTACCAGCGACGATATGAAGATCTTCATATCGTTAGAAAGTGCTTGTAAATACTGCTTTGTAGACTTGAGCTTGGTGTAGTCGGCTAAAAACTTACCGTTAGCTTTGCACATTTGAGTGCCGTTCACGTAACCCTTGGGGATGGCGTATTTTCCTATATGTCCATCCTGGGCCATTTGGTTAATTTCAGAGTCGTGCCAAAAGTGTACCAACATAACTAAGTCCTTTTGGTTGTTCAAATAGTGAATCGGTCAGATGTGAACTCGAACTAAATCTTCTTCTCGCACCAAAGAAAAGCGACTGGTCATAGTCGATACTTTGGGAAAATCAGGTGATGCCAACTCGACAAAATAAAACCAAGACTTTTCGATTAACTCAATCCCCAAAACTAGCCTTTGCTTAAAACAATTCGCAATTCGCAATTGTGGATGTAATTAAAAATTGATTCACTCAGGGTACAAGCCTCTAATTTCAAACATGAAAAAAACAAAACATGTAGTCTCAATACTCAAGCCCTTAACTTAGCTTGTGAGGACAAAAGTTGCGAATTGCGACTTGCGAATTGCGACTTGCGAATTGCGAATTGGAATAGTCATCTTTGACCTCGATAACGTAGTTCCAGCAATCGCTATACCACTGAACTCCACAGCAGTAACCGAATGTTCGATTGGTTTTGAGGTAGACTTTCTCCAATAAGTTGACTTCTACAGGTGGGATGTTTTGGCCCCAAGGTGATGAAAGAAACCAGCATCTTTCTAAGTCTGCGATTTGTTCTGTCATAAAAACTTTTCTCACTAAGTATTCGATAGCGTGTTTATCAATGGCGGCGATGCGTAAGCTGTTATCTGTAGAATCAGCAATAGTTTGTGCCTTGAGTAATTACACTTAGCTGTAATTGCCAAATAGTTTGGAAGTCGCTGAATTGGACTTTTTTGCCAAAATCAGAAATCAGTGCTTATACTTACAGCAAGCGAATAGTCAAATTGAGAAAGTGGGCATAAATGCCCACTGTTTCCCTACGCCGCAACGAGTTCTCGCACAGGCTCAGACTCCATCAAAAGCCTCCACTCGTCAGTCGTTAGCTCGTCAAAAGCCTTATCCAAAAGTTCTTCGTAAGACACAGTTTCAGCTACCAACAGTAATTGCACTGCCTCATCTACCGACTCACACGCCCTCTTGTGCTGCCCTGAAGAAGCCCGGATAACCCACCAGTTGCCATTACTACAGCCAACTTCGCCCAACTTCACGTCATCCCAGTAAATACCATCGTCGAGCAGTTCTAATCCGTGTTGTTTACAGGCATCGAAAATTTGGGACATTATTTCGTTGTCGGTAGTGCAAGGTTCTTCAAAGGGTTCCTGCACTGGCAGTATCCCTTGCTGATACTGCTGTTTAACGTAGCTGTGGCATCGAGCAGATGTGGTGTCTCGGAAAGTCTCTTTGTTATTTACCAGCACTCGCCAGTACAGGTTCTCATGGTTCTCGCTATCGAAGCTAATGCTGGCTATCAGTTCGCCATTAACGAACGCTTCTTGTTCGTAGAAGGAGATTTCGGTAATTGTCGGTACTTCGGGGAACTGGGCTGGTGCAGGCAAGGGTAATGGGAGTGTGCAGTCTTTGTAGTGCCAAGTAATGTAGCGATAACACCATGCTTGTGTATTGTGGCGGAAAATCTCTACACCGTTCACCATCACTACCCAAGGCTGCGTGACAAATTCGCTGCTGTCGTAACTGATGTACGCGATTAGTTGTTTACCAGCAAAAATCTCGAAATGGTGGGGGTTGATTTCTTTGATTGCCAATTCTTCTGGTGCGACAGCTTCGGCTTGGGTTGCGATGTATCTGTCGAACTCGCTTTGGGCAATCGCTTGCTCATCTTTTGCAGGACAGGCGATTTTCTGGAGTTGGGCGGCTTGGTGAGAGGCGATCGCACTAATCCACGCAGCCCTGCGCCGTCTGTCTACTACTGTGGTTGTGCAGCCGATTTCGCTGTAAGTGCGCTTTAGCTGGGCTAGGGATTTGGAGCGCAGCTGTTGTTGGCTGTAATTGTTATGTGTCATGATGTGTAAGTTCTGTTATAGAACGGAAAGCACTTCAGATTCGCGGTCGGGAGTGCTTTCTCTTTATTTAATCTTTATACTACTGTTATATACACTAGTTGTCAACTGGTGTATACTTTTAGAATACAAAACAAGATTAGAATTGTGGAGGTGTATTGATATATATTGATGGATGTCGTTAGACAGATAAAAGTTACAATTCCTGACTTGTCTCAAAAGATTAAGGAGGCTAGGGAAAAAGATGGTAGATCAGTTCAAGTGCTAGCAACGCTTGCAGGAATTTCTACTGCTTATTGGTATCAGATAGAACAAGATAAAAGGCAGTGGATATCTGAAGAAACTTTACGTGGAATTGAACAAGCTTTAGGCATCGACTTAGGAGTACAGTTTAATGGTTAATCTTGCCACTACAAGCTTTTTGTTCTTTGAAACTATTCATGAGCAAGCAATGATGACTATCTTTAAAACAAATTTGTGATGGACTTTACCCTACAAACACCATCCAATTAATAGAGAGGTGGATAAATGAATACCCCACCCCGTAAGCGCAAAAAATCCACCTCTGCCCCATTCAGCAATCCAAAATCACTCAACTCAGACATCGCCCCTTCAGAAAACCCAGCTTCTGCAATCATTGATGTTTCTGCTGTTGAAGTACCAGAACTGACCGAACAAGAGCAGAGCGATCGCTTGCATTTAGAACGGAAGGTAGAACGGGCGTTTTTTGAAGCGGGGAAGGCTTTGGCAGAATTGCGCGATCGCAGACTGTATCGATCCACGCATCGCACATTTGAGGAATACTGCCGCGATCGCTTTGGGCACAGCCGCCGCCAATCTTATCTTTTAATAGATGCGGCTGTCGTGTTTGATAATTTAGCTGAAAAATGTGATCCATTGGATCACATTTTGCCGAATAATGAACGTCAAGTTCGACCACTAACAAAGCTGGAACCCCAGCAACAACAGGAAGTTTGGCAAAAAGCTATAGAGGAGGCTGGCGGTAAAGTTCCCAGTGCCAGAATTGTAACTGATGTGGTGCAGAGGATTATGGAACGCACCCAAGTACCCAACAGCTACCAAGTCGGTGAGGTGTGCCAAATCTTAGCCAAGGATAATCCTGATTTGCGAGGCAAGGGCGGCTGTTGGTGCATTGTTACTCATGTTGGCGAGTTCAGTTGCGTTGTAAGACTCTGGGATGGCGAATGTACTGTTGGGGTGCAGCACCTGAAATCGTTCAATTACCTGCCAGATGAATGCCAGCAGGTGCGGGAGATGTGCGATCGCATTAGTCGGGTGTATTCTAGTGAACTGGAGGAATCGGTGCAGAGGTTTTTGGAGTCGTTGGGGAAGCTGAAGCGGGCTTATTTGACGGCGTTGGAGGGAAAGGTGTTGAGTTTGATAGAGAAAGATACGGAGTTAATGATGGAGATAAACTGTAAAAAAACTCGACAACCGTAAATATTCATCTGATGATTAGCTAATCAGCTTGATAATTGACAAACCGAAGTGGGATCAAAAATCCAACAATTAGATTTCTATTTGTAGCTTTAGCTTTTTTAATTATTAATGTTTGGATTTATCTAGTCTGGCATTATCTCAGCCGTTTAAAAAAAAGCTCTAGACAAGTTTTTTCTCATCTATTTACCCTCAAACAGATGCTTGAATTTTTACGTCAAGCCGTAGATCGTAACTATGGGGTCGCTTGCGAAGTTTGTTTACCACCTGGCTAATTTTGGTTGTTTTTTGGCGCTTGTTCATAAGCTAATCTTATCATTTGGCTTTGGCAGTCAGCTTTGTTATATTCCGCCAAAAATGGTATCGTAAACTACTATTTTTTAGCGATCGCAAAACTTTTCGGTCTACTGAAATTCTATTACGCGAACGGTGAGTATTTGTATAACCAATTACTAATAAAATTAACTTAATTTATTCCTGTGGATAGATAAACAAGTTAATATACAAAATGGTAATGTGTTAAACAACATAATATTAACAATATACTAACAGTTCCTCTTAACAAGAGGAAGCCTATTAGAGCTAATTTGTAAACTCAAGTAAAGTACTTACTTAGGTAACTCCAAGAAATAGGATATTTTTTTATTTGGAAGTCCCTTAATAAGGGTTTCAGTAATTTAACTCAATACAGCACTTGTTCGCTGAAACTTAGACCTAATAATGAGTTGAGTACCCTTAAGATTTTTTTTACGAATCAGCTCCTTAAATTAGAGTTGTTAATTACACTCATTGGGAGAAAGCTGAATGATTACCCTACCTGGAGTTGTCATCTTAAGCAAAATCTATGAAAGTCCAGCAACTCTAGTGTATCGGGGTATTAGAGAGCAAGATAACTGTGCAGTTGTTGCTAAAGTCCTCAAGCAAGATTATCCCTCTCCCCAAGAATTAACTCGCTACAAGCAGGAATATGAAATTACCCATTCCCTCAAAATCGAAGGTGTAGTTAAGGCATACAGCCAGCAGGACTATCAACGCACGCTCGTTATCCTTCTAGAAGATTTTGGCGGCGAGTCTTTAGAACGCTTGCAGCAGCAACAATCCGACTTCTACCCTATGCCCTTATCGAATTTTCTTGGGCTGGCGATCGCCATTACAGAGATTCTGGGCAGAATCCATGCTGCTAACATCATTCATAAAGATATCAATCCTAGTAACATCGTCCTGAATCCAAATACTGGCGTTGTCAAAATGATTGATTTTGGTATTGCCACTCGATTCAGCCGCACCAATCCAACATTTAAAAGTCTTCATCTTCTAGAAGGAACCCTTGCCTACTTATCTCCAGAGCAAACCGGGCGCATGAACCGGATGCTCGACTACCGCAGCGATTTTTACTCGCTAGGTGCAACATTTTACGAACTTTTGACCGGAAAGTTGCCGTTTCCCACCAGCGACATCCTAGAACTAGTTCATTGCCATATTGCCAAAACACCTGTTCCCCCGCACGAACTGAATTCAAAGATTCCCAAACCTGTTTCCGACATAATTTTGAAGCTGATGGCGAAAAATGCGGAAGATCGCTATCAGAGTGCTTGGGGCATCAAAGCGGATTTAGAATGCTGCGCCCAGCTATTAGCAGAAATTGGTCAAATCGATCGCATTCAATTAGGTCTTCAAGATATTTCCCAGCAATTTCAAATTCCTCAAAAACTGTACGGACGGGAAGCCCAAATTGAAGCATTATTAGCGATATTTGACAGAGTAGCCGCAAGGAAAGAGCGAGAAAATGCTCAATTCAACGTCGAAATGATGTTGGTTTCTGGTTACGCTGGAATTGGCAAATCAGCATTGGTGCAGGAACTTTACAAACCCATCACGGCAAAGCACGGCTATTTTATTTGGGGTAAGTTTAACCAATTCGAGCGAAATATTCCCTACAGCGCGATCGCCCATGCCCTGCAAAAATTGGTACAGCAACTACTCGGGGAACCAGACGAGCAGTTGCAACAGTGGCGATCGCGTTTGCTTACGGCATTGGGAAGCAACGGAAAAATTATAATTGATGTCATACCCGAAGTTGAATTAATTATTGGCAAGCAGCCGCCCGTACCCTCTGTGGGAGCAACCCAAGCTCAAAATCGCTTCAATCTCGTCTTTCAAAATTTTGTGCGGGTGTTTTGTTCAAAAGAACATCCCCTGGCAATCTTCTTAGACGATTTACAGTGGATTGACTCCGCAACGCTGAAGTTAATCGAGTTAATATTACTCGACGAGCAAAACCAATATCTATTTTTGATTGGAGCCTATCGAGATAATGAAGTAACTCCAACGCATCCATTGGTATTGACGTTAGAGAAACTGCGAAAACAAGGGGCAGTGTTTCAGGAGATTACTTTAGCACCCTTAACGCTAGAACCGTTAAGTCAATTGATTGCCGATACGCTACATCGCAATATTGACACAGTGCGTTCTCTAGCCCAATTAGTATTACGAAAAACTGAGGGTAATCCCTTCTATGTCAATGAATTTTTGCGAGTGCTCTATAGCGAAAATCTATTGACATTTGATACTAAACAGTTGAGTTGGCAGTGGGACATTGCTCAGATAGAAGCCCAAGATATTGCTGATAATGTAGTGGAGTTGCTGCTTTTAAAGCTGAAGAAACTGCCAGAAGAAATACGGCAAATACTTCGCTTAGCCGCTTGTGTTGGCTCTGAATTTAATTTACAAACTTTAGCGATCGCTTGTGAAAAATCGCCGAAAGCAATTTCTCTAGATTTACTAGCAGCCATCCAAGCTGGATTCATTCAACCTATATCTGAATTAGATGAAAACTTGTTAGTTCAAGATTATAAATTTTTGCACGATCGCGTTCAGCAAGCTGCTTATGCCTTAATTGACGAATCTCAAAAACAAGCCGTGCATCTCCAAATCGGTCGCAATTTACTCTCAAAAACTTTACCAGAGCAACTAACAAACAGGCTATTTGAAATTGTCGATCATCTCAATTATGGGGTTGAGTTTGTTGCTAACGAAGCCAAACGAACTGAAATTGCCAGATTGAATTTAATGGCAGGTAAAAAAGCCAAAGCCTCAGCAGCCTATAAACCTGCCCTAAATTACCTCGAAATTGGCATGGAATTACTAGAGTCTTCTAGTTGGCAAACGCAGTATCAATTAACCTTAGCTATATATGAAACAGCAGCAGAAACAGCTTATCTTTTGGGCAATTTCGAGCAGATGGAAAGATTGGTTCAAATTGTGCTGGAACGTTCCAAAACCATCTTGGATCGAGTCAAAATAACAGAAGTAAAGATCGTAGCTTTACTTGCTCAAACTAAGCTAAAGCAAGCATTGGACATCGGAATGCTCGTGCTACGGCAGTTGAAACTGAAATTGCCCGAACAACCAACCATTTTTCATGTAATGATGGGATTGCTGAAAATTAAATTGGTTTTGGTGGGAAAACAAATTTCAGACTTAGCCAGTTTGCCTCAAATGACCCAGCCTGACAAAATAGCTGCTCTATCTATTTTAGAAGGCATAGGAACCTCTGCGTACTATACCGATCCTCACCTCTTCTCATTAATTACGTTCGAGCAAATTATTTTATCTCTCAAATACGGTAATAGTCCCGTGTCTATTGCTGCTTATGCTGGCTATGGAATCATTCTGTGCGGGGTGTTTGGAGATATTGAATCTGGCTACGAATTCGGGCAATTGGCGTTACAACTACTAGAGCAACTCAGTACCAAAGAATTCACCGCTAAAATACTATTTATAGTTAATGCTTTAATTAGTCATTGGAAAGTACCTGTAAAAGAAACATTATCGCCTCTGTTACAAGCATACAAGAGCGGGCTGGAAACTGGAGATTTAGAGTTTGCGGCGGTGGCGGCTCATGTCTATTGCTATCATTCATACTTTATTGGTAAGGAATTGTCAGAACTAGAGTCTGAAATGACGATTTATGAGGAAACGCTCAGACAGTTGAAACAAGAGCAAACTTTGCTTTTGTTTCAATCGTTTCATCAAGCCGTCCTTAATTTATTAGATCGAGCAGAACACCCTTGTAATTTGATAGGAAATATTTATAACGAGCAGATATTGTTGCCCAGTCTCATCCAAAGGGGCGATCGCACTTCAATTGTTGGGCTGTACTTAAATAAGTTAATACTCTGTTATTTATTTGGGCAGTACTCTGAAGCAGTATTTAATGCATCGAAAGCACAGACTTATCTAGACGGTATCGTTGCAACCTTTGCCTTAACCTACTTTTATTTTTATGATTCTCTGGCAGGGCTTGCTTTATATTCTCATAGTCCTCGATCGCAACAAAAGCGATGTCTGAACCAAGTCAATAAAAATCAGAAAAAGATAAAAAAATGGGCGCATCATTCTCCAGTAAATCTTTGGCACAAATATTATTTAGTAGAAGCAGAAATATATCGAGTTTTAGGCAAAAATCTTGAAGCAATGGATTGCTACGATCGCGCTATTGCCCTCGCCAAAGAACACGAATATCTTAACGAAGCGGCTCTAGCTTACGAACTTGCAGCTAAATTTTATTGCGATCGCGCTAAAGAATTAAGTGCTAAAGCTTATATGCAGGAAGCTCGTTATTACTATCAATTATGGGGTGCAACCGCTAAAGTTAAAGACTTAGAGACTCGCTATCCGCAATTTTTCTCTCAGTCGTCTAGGGTAGATACTACATCACCCCCCACTACTTCTAAAACTAGCTCTAATACCTCAAACATCGCTTTAGATTTAGCAGCGGTAATGAAAGCATCCCAGGCGATTTCTCGTGAAATTGAATTAGAGCAGTTGCTTCGTTCCTTAATGCAGATATTAATTGAGAATGCTGGCGCTCAAACCGGATTTCTAATTTTGGAAAACGCAGGAGAATGGGGAATTGAAGCGACTGGTCAACTAAATGATAGTGATGATGAGAATGTCCATACTACACAAGTACTGCAATCCGTTCCGATTATAAATCGCCTGCCTGAATCAATTATTAATTATGTCATTCGTACTCATGAAACTGTTATCTTAAACGACGCAATTGGTGAAGGTGTTTTTATCAAAGATCCATATATTCAACAAAATAAAACTAAATCTATTTTCTGTTTACCGCTACTCAATCAAGCTAAATTAGTCGGCGTGTTGTATTTAGAAAATCAATTAGCAGTCGGAGCATTTACACCAGAGCGATCGCAAGTTTTGCATTTATTATCGACTCAGGCAGCGATCGCGATCGAAAATGCTAAACTCTACTCAAAGCTGCGTGCTAGCGAAAGCAAGATGACTCAATTTCTCGAAGCTGTGCCAGTGGGAATTGGAGTTGTAGATGCGGTAGGTCACCCATACTACTTCAATCAACGGGCAATTCAGCTATTGGGTAAAGGAATCGATTCTACTGTGACACCGGATCGACTTGCAGAAGTTTATCAAATTTATTTAGCGGGAACAGCTCGACCCTATCCGACTGAGAAAATGCCGATTGTGCGCGCATTGAGCGGCGAACGTACTAAGGTTGATGACGTAGAAATTCGCTCCGACAACGCCAAAATTCCAGTCGAGGTGTGGGGAACTCCAGTTTATGACGAACAAGGCAATGTAGTCTATGCGATCGCCACCTTTCAAGACATTACCGAACGCAAACAAGCCGAGAAACTCCTAGCTGACTATAACCGGACTTTAGAGCAACAGGTCGCCGAACGAACAGCAGCGTTACAGAAAAGTGAAGCGAATTATCGCAACTTAGTTCAAACCGCAAACTCAATCATTCTTCGCTGTGATGCACAAGGACGGATTCAATACCTGAATGATTACGGGCTGAGATTTTTTGGCTATGAGGAACATCAGATTTTAGGACGTACCTTACTCGAAACAATCCTTCCAGAAATCGAAACCTCTGGGCGCAATCTTAAACAATTCATCCACAATGTATATTACAATCGTCTCGACCCTACCTCTTACCAGCAAATGGAGAATGAAAACCAGTGCCGAGACGGCAGACGGGTTTGGGTTGCCTGGTCAAATCAAGCCATTTTGGATGAACAGGGAGATTTAGTTGAAATTTTATCGGTTGGCAATGACATCACCCAGCGCAAACAAGCAGAAAAAGCCCTACAGCGCAGTGAAACGAAGTTCCGCAACATCTTTGAAAACTCACAGGTCGGCATCTTTCGATCGCGCCTCTCGGATGGATTAGCTCTCGATGCGAATCAACGCATTGCAGAGTTGTTTGGCTTTAATTCACCCGATGAGATGATTGGGATCGTACATTCCCCAGACTTTTTTGTAAATCTCAGGGATCACCAACATTTCGTTGAGTTGCTGAAGCGTGATGGTAACCTGCAAAACGTTGAAATTCAAATGCGAAAACGAGACGGCACAGCGTTTTGGGGGCTTAACTCTTTTCATCTGAATGCAACCGATGGATATATGGAAGGTGTGATTACTGATATTAGCGATCGCAAATGTGCCGAGGAAGCTTCGATTTTGGAAGAACGCAACCGGATGGCACGGGAAATTCACGATACGTTAGCGCAAGCCTTTACAGGCATTGTGTTGCATAACGGCACAGCGATAGAGCTAATGACAAAGAAACCACAGACGGCTCAGGCACACATGGAAACGGTGGATGAATTAGCCCGCACTGGACTGACTGAAGCGCGGCGATCGGTGGCGGCGTTGCGACCTAAACTGTTAGAGGAGGGAGACTTATTGAGTGCCCTCATACACCTAACCACGCAAATGGAATCTTCCACCGATAGCCATATTACCTGTGAAGTCATCGGTACAGCCTACTCTTTATCACCTGATGTGGAGAATAATCTACTACGCATTGGACAAGAAGCCTTAACCAATGCGATTAAATATGCCCATGCCACAGAGATTCAAGTTGAATTAGTATACGAGCAAATGCAGTGCTGTTTGCGAATTAGAGACAACGGGCAGGGATTTGACACTAACCAAATCATGATGAATCAAGGATTTGGCTTATTGGGGATGAGCGAACGGGCAGAGCGTATTGGCGGTGAACTGAACGTCAACAGTCAGCCTGGTCAAGGTACAGAAATTGTTGTCATCGTGAATCGGGAGTAAGCTGTCATGAGTTTAGTCATTCGCATTCTGATTGTTGAAGATCATGCCATCGTCCAGCAAGGATTAGCAGCTATCATCAATGAAGAATCTGATATGGCTGTTGTCGGTCAAGCCAAAGACGGGATTGAGGGGATCGCATTATTCCGCCAAACGCAACCCGATGTCACCCTCATGGACTTACGAATGCCCCAAATGGGAGGCGTTGAAGCGATTATTACGATTTGCGCGGAATTTGAAACAGCTCGCATCATGGTATTGACAACTTATGACGGAGATGAGGATATTTATCAAGGGCTACGGGCAGGGGCAAAGGGATATCTGCTTAAAGACTGTAGACCTTGCGAATTGCGAACCGCTATTCGTACCATTCATGAAGGGCAACAATATATTCCACCGCATGTTGCTGCCAAATTAGTACAGCGCATGAATCATCCAGAATTGAGCCAGCGTGAGTTAGAGGTGCTTCAATTGGTGGCACAGGGCATGAGCAACCTGGAGATTGGTACTACTTTGAATGTTAGCGAAAGCACGGTCAAATCTAATATCAACCGGATTTTAAGCAAGTTAGGGGCTAAAGATCGCACCCAGGCAACCATTATTGCTTTAAAGCGAGGAATTGCTAGCCTTTAATCTCATTATTCCAACTTAAGTTAGAATAAATCTCAACTTAAGTACAGTTGAATCTTAGTACTTCAGATCGCTCAGAGGCGATCTTTTTGCTACTTAAAATATGGACTCAGAATTGATGACAGCTTGAAACTGACTCGATATATTAAGTCATATAGATGTTAGTCAGGATTGACAAAAGGAAATTTCACAGTGCCACTTGTACAGTGAATGCTTTTTTCGTCGAGGTTTAGAATGAGTGACGATATTTCTGCCCAACCAACTGGTGATACGCACAGCGTCAAGCGTTCGACTGAGCGCTCACGCCGAAGTCCTCCGGCTTATCGCAATCAATTAGCTGTACTACCATCCCAGCGAGATCGTCGCCAAGGATCGCTGAATGCCAAAGTTGTGCTTGTTGAGTATGGGGATTATCAGTGTCCTCGATGTGGAGAACTTCATACCTTAATTCGAGCGGTGCAAGAACAGCTCAACACATCCGATCAAAACGATCTCTGCTTTGTGTACAGGCATTTTCCTCAGCCTCAAATTCATCCTCAAGCTCAAAAGGCAGCAGCGGCAGCAGAAGCAGCGGCATCGCAGGGACAATTCTGGCAGATGCATGACATTTTGTTCGCCCATCAGCAAGAGCTGGGAGATGGCTATCTAGCGGAATATGCTGACAATTTAGAGCTTGATGTCACTCAGTTTGTTCGAGATCTGTACAGACAAGTGCATGTTGCTCGCATCAATGAAGATATTGAAAGTGGATTACAAAGTGGAGTAACGGCTGCCCCAGCCCTGTTTATCAATGCAATTCAGTATTCCGGACGCTGGAACATTGAGCAATTGAAAGCAGCTATTGTCGCTGCAAGTCATTAAATTCCTCGATCCTGGACTCTAATGACTCCCGGTTCGCTCATTTTTTGAGGAGTTAGGAAAATAAGTATACCGAAAGAGATATTTCCAAAAATGAGTAAATCGGTATAGGTTCGGAATTATGGCAACTGAACCCATAATTACAAACGAACGAGTCGATGATATACCCGTACTTCTGACACAAATACAGAAGATGGGTATAGGCAAGTTAATCGATAAGCACTTTCCAACACATGGAAATTGGCAAGGTGAGAGTTTGGGGAGCGTAGCGGTAATTTGGTTAACACACATATTATCGCAAGCAGATCATCGTTTAAATCACGTCCAAGGCTGGGCTTCCAAGCGTTTGGAAACTTTAAAAACACTGATGGGCGATTCCTTGCAGGAATTAGACCTGACGGTTGATCGGCTAGAAGCGGTATTACGCCAGGGCTATTTCATTCTAAAAAGTTGCTTAACCGTGTCTAGCCCAAAAGAGCAGAGTCGTTGGGCTTGTGCCATGTTTGAAAACATTTGGTCACGGTATAAATTGAGTGTAAAATTGCGAGCGATGGTAAAAATCTGAGGCAGAGGTTTGGTGCGAATTCTTGATGAATCCTCACCCTGGGTAACATCTCGAACATAGTGGACTTTATTCTCAACACCCCAATATCCTCTGATCCGTTCAGCAAAAGCTTGTGCCGTTTCACTTAAAGATGAAATATAATAACGGGTTTCATTAGTTACCTCAATTACATTGTGTGTGAAAACCTGACGCTCTGATTTGACTTGAATCAAAGTGGTAAGTCCAGGCCAAGAACGAATACCATCAAGATTTTGACAAATACTGACAAGACGCTTTTCGATTCGACCATGCCCTTTGTTTATCTGCTTATAAGTGAATTCCGGTGTAAAATTTGTTTTGACATCTCTGAATAGACTAGGTTGATTGCCTTTTAAGGCAGCAATATAATCATTGCCACTGTTGATGATCAACTCACAAGTTTTTTTTGGGTATTAATAGCATCAAAAGCAAAAACAACTCCTTTTAAAGCCAGTTTCTCAATCAACTGTGGTAAGGCTTTAATTTCGTTGGTTTTGGCATCAACTTCAAACGGTTCTAAAATCAAGCCCCGCTCGACAATGTAAGAACTAACTAACATAATCGCTGGATGGCAATCAGAGTTAGGGTTATCATTTTCAATCTGATATGAACCCTTGAGGACTTTACCATCTAACCCAACAGTTTCTCCAGTATTTGGTTGTACATTAAAGAATTTGCTCAGACACACGGAATAATCTTCGTAATCCACGTGTAATAAGGCACGACGCACAGTGCTATAAGATGGTAGTCTATTTTTCGGCGGTTGAAAAAGGTCAATCAACGGCTCACGGTAGCTTGAAATCCAGTCTCCAATTGCTAAAAATCCTTTGTTCCCTGCTGCGATGCCTACGGCGGGCTGCGCCTACGCCAATGTGAACAGTGCCAGACACAACGGTAGATTATGTCTCTGTCCGGCGCGGCGACGGGGATCTTCTAAACCTGCAAAAGCTTTGATAATTTCGATTTCAGACACGGTAGTAGATGCTTGAAGTAGAGCTGGCGCTGAATTTTACCATATTGCGTCTACATTTATAATGAAATAGCCCTGTCTGCCCTCAGCATGGCTGCGTTCTTCACTCTCATTATTCCAACTTAAGTTGGAATAGAATCTGAACTTAAGTACAGTTGAATCTTAGTACTTTAGATCGCTGATGAGCGATCTTTTTATCACTAAAAATATGGACTCAGAATTGATGACAGCTTTAAGCTAACTCCATATATTAGGTTATATAGGACTCCGATTCCAAAACTGGACGCAGTGTTTCTATATCATCCTGATGAGCCGTTATTCAGAGAATTACAACAACGTCAATTAACCCCTACTGGTCGTGCAAAACTGCGAGAACGCATGAACGCATAAATGGAAGGTTCAGCTAAAAACCTCTGATTTTCCACAGTAGTGAATAAACTCATCTCACTGCTACCAATTAAAAATCAGAGGAGAGGATATTTGTACTAAGTGCAAACTATACTCTATTTTTTACAAAGCCTTCAAGTCATAACTAGCGGTTAGATGTCTGGCTCCGACAATTATGTACAAACGATTTTGAAGAAAAAATCATGTCTGCTAAAGAATTAACGACGGCTACAACTAAGACAACAATCGATCTCGAACAGTTTTACATGAGAAATTTCATGTGTTACTTTAAAAACAAAGATTAACTGAGCTAATCCAAAGTTAATCTGAAAATTATCGAAAGGTGAATAATAACCAGCAAATAATTCCTGTTTTTCTGAACAGTAATATAAATGCCAGATAGTTCCTTGCTTGATTTGGAGTTGAAATAGTTACAATATTCAATTTTCTCTAAAAAGCCATAAAAAGTAATTGTTAAAATTATAGTTTTTATGGTTTTTTATAGGAAAGTGAGTAAATCACAATTCTATGCATCAACTTCCAATTTTTACCGATTTAGTTTCAGCTTAATAGATTAAACTTTTTGCAAAAATCCTTTTTTGCATTCTCTTCTGGAGCGCCTCTCTTGCCTCGTGCGTGAGATAAAAAATATTTATGCAAGAGACTCCATGAACAAAGTCCACAACAAAGCAATGAAAATATCTCTTTCCCAGTCTCCAGTCCCTATTTTCAAGCTAGGTCTATTCAAAATTCCCAATTGACAATTTTGATATGTTTAATACCCAACATTAGGCTAGCGTTAGAGCTTTTAATGCAGATGTGAAGTGTCGCTAGGCAAAGAAAAACATTGAAACAGGCAAAAACTCGTTTCCACCGAACAACGAGTCTGGGATGTATGACTCCTATTTGATTTTTGAAAAAGACATATTTCGTTCGGTAAAAATTGTTGTCAATTTTTACCCAACAAGTTAATGGAGCTTTGCTCAACCAAGATTGAAACTTTAGTCTATTTAGCATGAATCGAGAGTAATCTTATGCATACTAACTTTACAACTTTAGTTGACCTGTTACATTACAGAGCCATCCATCAGCCTAATCAAACCGCTTATACTTTTTTGGTGGATGGAGAAACAGAAGAAGTCAGCATTACTTATCAAGAATTAGACCAAAAAGCACGAGACATTGCTATAGCACTGGAGAGTAAACAAAACGCTGGAGAGAGGGCACTTCTGCTTTATCCACCTGGACTAGAATTCATTGCTGCTTTTTTCGGGTGTTTATATGCAGGAGTCATTGCTGTTCCCGTGTATCCACCGCGACGCAATCAGCGTATGACAAGATTACAAGCCATCGTTAAAGACGCCCAAGCAGCTTTTGCACTGACAACAACATCTGTTCTTACCGATATTGAAAGCAGCTTCAAACAAGAACCAGAGTTAGCAACTGTGTCTTACATTGCTACCGAAAATCTGACTCCTCACATTCGACAGGATTGGCAGCCTATAGAAATCAAGGACGATACATTAGCATTTCTACAATACACTTCTGGTTCAACCGGAACACCGAAAGGAGTGATGATTACTCACGCCAACTTGCTACATAATTTGGCTCAAATTTATCAAGCTTTTGGACATTCCCTTGATAGTCAAGGTTTGATCTGGTTGCCACCATACCATGATATGGGGTTGATTGGTGGAGTGCTGCAACCCCTCTACGGTGCTTTTCCTGTCACACTTATGTCACCCTTTGCTTTTCTCCAAAAACCTTTACGCTGGCTTCGCGCAATTTCTCGCTATAGAGCAACTACTAGTGGCGGGCCTAATTTTGCCTATGACCTATGTGTGGATAAAATAAATCCCTCTGAGCTAGCAAATTTGGATTTGAGCAGTTGGGAATTGGCTTTTAACGGAGCAGAACCCATACGTGCCCAAACCCTTGAAAGGTTTGCAACAAAGTTTGCATCTTGTGGTTTCCAGAAGAAAGCATTCTACCCCTGCTACGGTATGGCAGAAACAACTTTACTAGTTTGTGGAGGTTCAAAAGAAAAGTTACCAGTTTTGCAAACAGTTAACGCAGCAGAGTTAGAACAAAATCAGGTAGTAGCTGAGAGCGAAAATCAGAAAAGCCGTACCCTTGTGGGTTGTGGAAAAACTTGGCTCGATCAGAAAGTAGTTATTGTCAATCCAGAAACTTTACTTGAGTGTCCGTCCAATAAAGTAGGAGAAATTTGGGTTGCAGGTACAAGTGTTGCTAGTGGGTATTGGAAGCACTCTCTTGCAACAGAACAAACTTTTAATGCCTGTTTCAAGAGTACCGATGATGTTCCTTTTGTACGCACCGGAGATTTGGGTTTCCTTGCAGATGGTGAGTTATTTATTACAGGACGACTAAAAGATTTGATTATCATTCGAGGTCGCAATCATTATCCACATGATATTGAGTTGACTGTACAACAAAGCCATCCCGCATTGCGACCTTTTTCTGGAGCTGCATTTTCGGTAGAAATTAATGAACAAGAACGGTTGGTAGTTGTTCAAGAAGTAGAGCGGAGTTACTTGCGCCGTTTGGATGTGGATGAAGTGGTTAAGGCCATTCGTCAAGCAGTTTCTTTTGAGCATGAACTACAAGTTTATGCGATCGAATTGCTGACAACAAACAGTATCCCAAAAACTTCTAGTGGAAAAATTCAGCGTCATGCTTGTCGAAATGGTTTTCTTTCGGAAAGTTTGAATGTTGTAGGAAGTTGGACTACTGACCCAAATACTGAATTAGTGGAAATACAAACAGAAATAGAAATTCTTTTTAACCAGATACAAAGTTCGGGACATCAAAAATCATCAGAAGGGTTCGATAAATCTCTAGAAAAAACCTTGCAAAGTTATGTTTTTACCCCAGAAACAATCGAAAACTGGCTGGTTACTCATCTAGCCTTGTACCTAAAAGTACCGTCAAATGAGATAGACATCAAAGAGGCTTTTGCTACTTGCGGTCTTGATTCTTCAGTGGCGATTACTATGACGGGTGACTTAGGACAATGGTTGGGTTACGAACTAGAACCAACTCTATTCTGGGAGTACCCTAATATCCAGGCGTTAGCTGAACATTTAGCGGTAGAATGCCAGTCCTTAAGTAAGTATTCTGCAATTAGTGTTTAAAGAGGTGCATGAAATGAAACCAATTACCACTACCAACCAACAGGCTATTAATTCTATTGAGATTAAAAAACCAGAAGCAGCAAAACCACTTAAATTTAATCCTTTCGACCCAGAGTTTCGTGCTAACCCTTATCCAATCTACCATCGCTTCCGTTCAGAATCTCCCATACATCGAATTAACAATTTCACCGGTGATGAATGGTTAGTGACACGTTATGAATATGTCAAAGCAGTCTTAAACGACTTGCATTTTTGCATCGATGACCTACCAGAGCGCCTCAAACAAAAAAGCTTTTATCTGAAACAGCACGGGGAATTTGAAGGACTCAGACAAACGATTAGCAGTTGGTTATTCTTTCTCAATCCGCCTGACCACACTAGGTTACGAGGGATAGTTGGTAAAGCCTTTTCTCCTGGAGTGGTAGAAGATATGCGTCCACAAATTCAGAAAATTGTGGATGAGTTAATCGATTCGGTTCAAGAAGACGGAGTAATGGACATTATTCATAGCTTGGCTTGCCCATTACCTGCAACTGTGACTGCTATGATGCTGGGTATGCCAACCCAAGAGCGCAATAAGTTGATACAGTGGGCGCACGACCTATTTCGTGTATTTGACCAGCCATTATCGTTAGAAGTTTATAAGCACTTAAATCAGGTGTCTCTGGAGTTTAAAGAATTTCTCAGTACGTTGATTAAAGAACGAGAAAAGAGTCCGAAGCAAGACTTACTCAGCCATCTGATTGCAGCAAAAAATCAAGGTGGTAAGCTCAATGAAGAGGAGTTAATGGGTTTTTGCGCGATGTTGTTCAGCGTTGGTCAAGAAACTACAGAGAATTTTCTAGGTAACAGTATGCTTGCATTATTACGTCACCCCGACCAATTGCAAAAGCTAAAACACGAGCCAACAATCATTCCTAACGCAATTGAAGAACTGCTACGCTATGATAGTCCGGTGCAGTTGATTGCCCGAATCGCAACTGAAGATGTGGAAATCGGTGGAAAGACGATTAAAGCAGGAGACAGAGTTCATTTGAGTTTGGGAGCTGCGAATCGAGATCCTGCCGAATTTATTGACCCTGACAGCATTCAACTTACTCGCAAGCATAACAGCATACCTTTTGGCTCTGGTATCCACTATTGCCTGGGTGGTGCTTTGGCACGCCTTCAAGGTCAAGTAGCTATCAATACACTGATTCAACGACTTCCTGGCTTACAGCTTAGTACAGATAAGTTGGAGTGGAGAAATAACATTGTTTTACGAGGTTTGAAGGCTCTCCCTGTAACTTTTACATATTGAGTATCTGAATCCCCCACTTTCTTGTTCTGACTCCTGAATTCTTCTTCAACAAAATTCAAGCAAGCCATTAGCGTTATGAATAGAGAACCGATCGCAATTATTGGGATAGGATGCCGTTTTCCTGGCGCCAAAAATCCACAAGCATTCTGGCAACTGTTGTGTGACGGTGTGGATGCAATTTCTGAAATCCCGAAAGACCGATGGGATGTAGAATCTTTCTACGATGCGGAGGAAACGAGTACCCATTGGGGGGGCTTTCTGGACAAGGTGGATCGGTTCGATCCAGAGTTCTTCGGTATTGCCCCACGAGAAGCTTTGAGCATTGATCCTCAGCAAAGGTTTTTGTTAGAGGTGACTTGGGAAGCGCTAGAAGATGCGGGAATTGTACCAGAGTCTTTGTCTGGTTCGCAAACAGGTGTGTTTGTTGGCATTGGCACTCACGACTACTCTGTGCTGACATGGAGTCAATCGGTTAACGAGCCTTATGCAACCACAGGCACTGGTAATTGTATCGCGGCAAATCGCATCTCCTACCTGTTTAACTTACAGGGGCCAAGCATGTCTATTGATACAGCTTGTTCTTCTTCTCTAGTTGCAGTTCACCTTGCTTGTCAAAGTTTATGGAATCAGGAATCTAAGTTAGCTTTAGCTGGAGGTGTAAATATACTGTTATTGCCCACAGCTATGGCTGGTTTTGCCAAAGCTGGGTTTCTATCTCCTGATGGTCGTTGCAAAACCTTTGATAGCGGAGCGAATGGCTATGTTCGTGGTGAAGGGGCTGGTTTGGTTGTTTTGAAGCCATTATCACAAGCTCTAGCTGATGGCGATCGCATTTATGCTGTCATCCGAGGTAGCGCGGTCAATCAAGACGGGCGCAGCAATGGACTAACTGCACCTAATCCACAGGCGCAGGAAGCTCTTTTACGAAAAGCTTATCGAGTTGCGGGTGTCTCACCTAGCCAAGTGCAGTATATTGAAGCTCACGGTACGGGCACAAAACTTGGCGACCCTATGGAAATGAAAGCTCTAGGAGCATTACTGGCAAAGGGGCGCGACCAAGAAAACTACTGTGCTGTGGGTTCGGTCAAGACGAATATTGGACACCTAGAAACAGCAGCCGGAATTGCCGGGTTGATTAAAGTGGCACTGTCACTTAAACATCAGCTGATTCCACCAAGTCTGCATTTTCAACAACCAAATCCTTATATTCCTTTTCATAAGATTCCTTTGCGAGTTCAGGAGACTCTCGGCCCTTGGCCGAACGGAACTAGTTCTGCACTTGCTGGCATCAGTTCCTTCGGCTTTGGTGGCACTAATGCTCACGTAATTCTGCAAGCAGTACCAACCAATGAAGATGAATTACCTGCAAAATCCCATCCCCCTCTGCATCTTCTCACTTTGTCAGCTAAGAGTCAGAAGGCCCTTCAAGAACTAGCACAAAGTTACCAGGAGTATTTGACGCAGCATCCTGACGTAAACCTTGCAGATGTTTGCTTCACAGCTAATACTGGGCGATCGCATTTTAACCACCGTTTAGCTGTTGTTTCTGAATCTAATGTGCAGTTGCACCAACAACTGAGTGCTTTTACTGCTCTTGAGGAAACTGCTGGAGTTGTAAATGGTCAAGTACAGAGCAACAAGCGCCCTCAAGTTGCATTTTTATTCACTGGTCAAGGCTCTCAATATATCAATATGGGACGCCAGTTATACGAACAAGCACCAATCTTTAGGGAAGCCCTCAATGATTGCGATGAAATTTTACGTCCCTACCTTGACGAGTCACTGCTGAAAATCATCTACCCTGAACCGGGAGAAACCTCAGATCTAGAACAAACCAAATATACTCAACCAGCCATATTTGCAATCGAATATGCTCTGGTACAGCTTTGGAAATCTTGGGGTGTTGAGCCAACAGTCGTTATGGGGCATAGTGTTGGCGAATACGTTGCTGCAACTGTAGCAGGCATCTTGAGTCTGGAAGATGGGCTAAAGCTAATTGCCGAGCGATCGCGCTTAATGCATAGCTTACCGAGTGGCGGTGAGATGGTTGCAGTATTTTCTGACGAAGCAACCATTCGGAAAATTACTCAAATAGACGATAAAAGAGTAGCATTTGCGGCGTTTAACGGGCCACAAAACACCGTCATCTCTGGGGAACAACAAGCCGTTCAGGAAATCTGCACAGCTTTGAATGCCGCAAAAATTGTCACGAAAAAACTATATGTTTCCCACGCCTTCCATTCTCCTCTAATGGAGCCAATACTGGGAGATTTCCGCGATTTTGCAGCCAGCATTAACTATACTCCGGGGCAAATTAAATTGATTTCCAATTTGACGGGAGAACAAGCTCAAGAAGACATCACTCCAGATTACTGGTGCGAGCATTTGCGATCGCCCGTGCAATTTGCAACTGGTTTGCAAACACTTTCTACCTCTGGTTGTGAGGTATTTGTGGAAATTGGCCCAAAACCCACTTTGTCGGCAATGGGACGCAAATGTCTTTCAGAAGGAGTAGGAGTTTGGCTTCCCAGTTTGTCCCCAGGGGTAGATGATTGGCAACAAATGTTTCAGAGTCTGGCTCGACTGTATGTACATGGGATATCGGTAGATTGGTCTGGCTTTAAGCAGGACTATAATCTGAGGCGGGTGGCGTTACCTACTTATCCCTTCCAACGTCAACGTTATTGGTTAGAAGGTCTTGGAGTTAAAAATTGCCAAAAAGCACCTGCTAATAAGCTGCAAAATCAACAAACACACCCACTCCTCGGTCAACAGCTGCATTCTGCATTAAAAGAAATTCAGTTTGAATCCCAAATCAGCCAGGATTCACCCGCGTATTTGCAGCATCATCGGGTTTTTGAAAATGTTGTTTTACCAGCTACAGCTTATATAGAAATGGTTTTAGCTGCTGGGGCGAATATTTTCAAATCTGACAATCTAGTTTTGGCAGATGTTGTTATCCAACAGGCGTTAATTCTGCCAGACAATAAAGATAAAACACTCCAGTTAATTTTGACGCCTGAAACTTCTTCAGCCTACACCTTTGAGATTTTTAGCCTGACAACGGAGGAAAAAGACCAACCTATTTGGACGCTACATGCTTCCGGAAAAGTCTTAGCAGGAGACAAATCCGAATCTCTTGAGGAAAATTGGGAGACTTTAAGAACACAATACACCCAAGAGATATCCCTGACTGATTTTTACCAACAGTTTAGCGATCGAGGAATTGATTATGGTTCTTTGTTTCAACCAATTAAACAACTTTGGCAAAAGCAAGAATCAGCTCTAAGTCAAATTCGATTACCAGAAACGTTAATTGCAGAAGCACAAGAATACAAACTACACCCAGTTTTACTAGATGCTAGCTTCCAAGTGTTAGGTGCTATTTTTCCCAATCATGAAAACAAAACTACTTATTTACCCGTAAAGATAGAACGCCTGGAAGTCTATCGTCCTTCTGGTATCCATGTGTGGAGCCAAGCCCAGATGCATCCTGTGAAAAACTCGAATCCACGGATTCTCAGATCAGATGTATTTATGTATACTTTAAATGGGCAGAAAATAGCAGAACTGAAGGGTTTGCAACTGATACGAACAAGCGATAAAGCCTTGCGGGGAATCACACAGGAATCTTGGCAAAATTGGCTTTATCAAGTGGAGTGGCGTCCTCGCGTGCGTGCCTTAACTAAGCAATTACCTGCTGATTATTTATTAAAACCTGTAGAGATTGATACTAATCTCCGCTCCCAAGTAACTGAATTGCTTGCTCAAAAAGATTTGCTAACTTATGGGGAATTACTGGTTCAGTTAGAAGCATTAAGTATTGACTATGTACTAAGTGCCTTGAGTACAATGCAGTGGGAATTTCAACTTGGGCAGCGCTTTTCTACAGCATTCATGGTACAGCAGTTGGGTGTAGTCAGCCAACATTGGCGGCTAGTGGAGCGTCTGCTAATGATGCTAGTTGAAGTGGGTGTGTTAGAGTATATCGATTCTCAGTGGGAAGTGATTCGGCTACCACATATACCTAATGGATCTGATCTACAGGAGCAATTGCATAAACTTGCAGTTGAGTATCCAGATGCGATCGCAGAATTAACTCTACTGCAACGTTGCGCTGCTAATTTGGCACAAGTCCTACGAGGAGAGTGTAATCCGCTAGAATTGCTATTCCCTCAAGGAGATTTAACTACAGCCACCCAATTGTATCAGGATTCTCCAGGGGCAAAGGTGATGAACACTCTGGTACATCAGACGGTCAAACAAGCTTTAGAGCGTTTGCCTGCTTCTCGTAGGCTACGAGTGCTAGAGATTGGAGCCGGAACAGGGGGAACGACTTCTTATATTCTGCCTGTACTTCCTCCCGATCTCACAGAATACGTTTTTACCGACCTATCTCCCAGATTTAACATAGTTGCACAACAGAAATTCCAAGATTATCCTTTTGTGCGCTATGAAGTTTTAGATATCGAACAAGACATCGAGCCTCAAGGGTTTGAGTTCCATCAGTACGATATAGTCGTGGCTGCGAATGTGCTACATGCAACTAAAGATTTGCGTACTACTTTGGAGCATATACAGCAGTTGTTAGCACCAAATGGTATGCTCGTGCTGTTGGAAGGAACCACTCGCCAACTTTGGTTAGATTTGATTTTTGGCTTAACAGAAGGTTGGTGGAATTTTACTGATTTAGATTTGCGACCCGACTACCCGTTGCTGGCTACTTCCCAATGGCAGGAAGTGTTACAGCAAATGGGATTTCAACAAGTTGTCACCATCCCGTCTACACAACAGAGCCAACAAGCTGTAATTGTGGCGCAAACTTCATCCGAGCCTCAGATTTCCCAGCCCCAGAATTGGCTGATTATGGCAGATAAATACGGAGTTGGTCAGGGTTTAGCCAAACAATTGCGATCGCAAGCACAGCTATGTACCCTAGTCTTTAAAGGAAACAATTACGAACAACTAAGTCCAGAAGAATTTAACATCGACCCTACTAAACCAGAAGACTTCAAGCAGCTACTATCAGTAGTAGGAGCAAACCAATCTTTGCACGGAGTAGTCAACTGCTGGAGTTTAGATGCAGTCACAGCAGCAGCCTTAACAACTGATAATTTAAAAGCAGCCTCACAGGAAGTCTGCGGTAGTACCTTGCACTTAGTTCAAGGAATAGTACAGGCAGGGTTTTCTCAACCTCCACGCCTGTGGTTAGTAACCCAAGGAGCGCAGTCTGTCGCCAGCGCAAATTCTCAGGTTCCAGGAGTAGCTCAATCTCCCTTATGGGGTATGGGAAAAGTAATTGCTCTAGAACATCCAGAATTGAATTGTGTACGGGTAGATTTAGACCCCCACAACCTGGGAGATCGGGTACAAGAGTTGTTTGCAGAAATCTGGTCAGAGGATACTGAAGACCAAGTTGCTTTCCGCAACCAAAATCGTTATGTGGCAAGGTTAGTTCGTCGCCCAAAAATCGAAGCATCTGTTGTGAAAAACGGGCTTGAGGTTCCACAAAACCAACCTTACCGATTAGAGATATCTACTCGAGGAACCTTAGAAAATTTGTCGCTACAGCCGACAACACGGTGTAAACCCGGTGTTGGCGAGGTCGAGATCCAGGTGCAGGTGACGGGGCTGAATTTCTTAGACATTTTCAATGCATTAGGTCTTATAGATCCCCGACCACTTGGAGGTGAGTGTGCGGGTTCGATAGTAGCGATCGGGGAAGGAGTAGAAGGCTTTAGTATCGGAGATACAGTTGTAGCTATAGCTCCTAGCAGTTTTAGCCAATATGTCACGGTTAATACTGCTATGGTGGCACACAAGCCAGAAAACCTGAGCCTTGAAGAAGCAGCTACAATCCCAATTACATTTTTAACTGCTTACTATAGTCTGCACCATCTAGCCAAGATATCTGCAAAAGACCGAGTATTAATTCATGCCGCTGCTGGCGGTGTCGGTCAGGCGGCTGTCCAGTTGGCTCAACAGGTTGGAGCAGAGGTTTTTGCTACAGCTAGCCCCAGCAAGTGGGAATTTCTCAAATCAATGGGAGTAAAACACATCATGAACTCCCGCACTCTAGATTTTGCTGACCAGCTAATTACAACTACTTCTGGTAAGGGAGTAGACATCGTACTCAATTGTCTGACTTCAGGAGAATTCATTGCTAAAAGTTTATCAGTTTTAGCAAATCAAGGTCGCTTTTTAGAAATTGCCAAAAAAGGTGTTTGGGAAACTGATGATATTATCCAGGCACGGTCTGACGTATCTTACTTTCTCATTGATTTAGTACAAGTGTGTCAACAGCAGCCCACTTTAATAAAGTCTATGCTGTGCCACCTCATGCAACAGTTTGCAGCAGGGAAGCTCAAACCTCTACCACGAAAAACTTTCCCCATCCAGAACGCGGTCAACGCTTTCCGCTATATGCAGCAAAGCAAACATATCGGTAAAATTCTGATTGCCCATGACTTAGAAATTTTGGAAAAAACTAGCTACAAGCCGTCAGTCTTTCGTGAAGATGGTACTTACCTAATTACAGGTGGTATGGGAGGTCTGGGTTTATTAGTTGCTCGCTGGATGGTCAACAACGGAGCGCGACATTTAGTACTAGTAGGGCGCAGTGGTGCTAGTTCGTCTGGAAATAGCCAGTTGCAAGAGCTAGAACAAGCTGGTGCTAATGTAGTTGTGGCTAATGCAGATGTGTCTGATGTTGAACAAATCAGCCGAGTGTTGTCACAAATTCAAGAATCTCTACCACCTTTGCGGGGGGTGATTCATGGAGCTGGAGTTTTGCATGATGGAATTTTACAACAACAAACTTGGTCGCGCTTTGCTGATGTCATGGCTCCCAAAGTAGAAGGAGCTTGGAATCTCCATACATTAACCCAAAATCTGCCTTTAGACTTCTTTGTGCTGTTTTCTTCGGCAGCTTCTTTACTAGGCTCTCCGGGTCAAGGGAACCATGCAGCGGCAAATGCTTTTCTGGATGCCTTAGCATATTATCGTCAGTCTTTTGGGCTACCAGGATTAAGCATTAACTGGGGAGTTGTGACTGAGGTCGGAGCAGCAGCTAAACGCCAAGCAGGTGAGTGGATTGAGAAGAAGGGGATGGGAACCATAACCCCCCAACAAGTATTAGAAATACTAGAAGAACAATTGTTCTCTCAATCCTGCGTCCAGGTGGGAGCGCTGCCTGTAAACTGGTCGCAGTTCAAGGAACAATCTGCACGTTGGTCTTTCTTTGCGGAATTTTTGCAAGCATCCAGCAAGCCAGAGAAAAAGCATTCAAGTTTTGTCCAACAAGAGTTTTTGCAACAATTAAAGGATGCTGCCATTAGCGATCGCTCGGTGCTATTGATAGCTTATCTTCGTTCCCAGGTTGCTGAAGTTCTAGGTATGAGTTCAGCAGAAAACTTAGATTTGTATAAGCCTTTGAGCAATATGGGATTTGACTCACTAATGGCTATTGAACTCAGAAACCGGGTTATGACCTTGTTAGGAGTAGACATACCTGTGGTGAAGTTTCTTGAAGGTCTAAATATCAGCGAATTAGCAACCTATTTAGAGGAGCAGTTTTTCTTTGTTAACTCCATCTCAACAACGTCTGTTGCACAAATAGCCGAATCAAGCCAAAACAATCGGATTCAAGGTGAGTTATGAATTTAGTCGAGTTTCTCCAAAATCTTTCAGCCAAAGATGTCAAACTGTGGACTGATGATGAAAAACTTTACTACGAAGCATCCCAAGATGTATTGACTCCGGAATTATTGACCGAGATTAAGCAGCACAAGCAGGAGATTATATATTTACTGCGGGAGGAAGTTGTCGCTAATAATACCTTTCCTCTTACCTATGGTCAGCAAGCCCTTTGGTTTTTGTTCAAACTTGCACCACAAAGTTCTGCTTACAACGTTGCTTTTGCAGCCCGTGTCTGTTCTCAGATAGATGTTTTGGCTCTGCGAAAGGCATTTCAAGCACTGATAAATCGCCATCCCGTGCTTCGCACAACCTTTGACGAACAAAACGGCGAACCAATTCAAAAAGTTCATGCCGATAGGGAACTCTGCTTTGAAGAGACGGACGCTTCTACCTGGAATGAAGATGAATTGAAAAAGAGAGTCGTTGAAACATCCAAGCATCCTTTTGATTTAGAAAATGGGCCGCTACTGCGGGTTAACTTATTTCATATCTCAGAACAGGAGCATATCCTACTAATAAGCCTTCACCATATTGTTTGTGATGGATGGTCTCTTTGGATGCTTCTTGATGAGTTGCAGGCGCTTTACAAGGGAGAAAGTATGGGATTTAGCACCCCTCTTTTACCTCTGGACTTATCATATAAAAATTACGTTGACTGGCAGACAAGAATACTTGCTGGTTCAGAAGGGAAAAGTCTTTGGAAATACTGGCAACAAAAGTTAGCAGGTGAGTTACCGTCTCTCAATTTATCATCTGACCGACCCCGACCATTGGTACAAACTTATCAAGGAGCATCTCATCATTTTCAGCTTCCTGAAGCATTGACCTCTAAACTAAAAGAATTGGCTCAGGCTAATGGAGTAACCCTTTATACTATTCTCCTTGCAGCCTTTCAGATACTGCTTTATCGCTATACTGGTCAGGAAGATATTTTAGTCGGTTCTCCAACTGCTGGTAGGAATCAGACGGAATTTGCAGCAATTGTCGGCTACTTTTCTAACCCAGTTGTCTTGCGATCGCAAATCTCTGGTGACTTAACCTTCAAAGCTTTTCTCGCTCAAGTGCAAAAGACTGTCTTGGAAGCGATCGCCCATCAAGATTACCCCTTTGCGCTACTAGTGAAGAAATTGCAACCGAAGCGCGATCTCAGCCGCTCGCCAATTTACCAAGTATCATTCTCCTTGCAAAAACCACAACAATTTGAGGCAGTCGTAGATTTATTGACATCAAGCGAACCAGGAACCCAATTAAATTGGGGAGGTCTGACTCTAGAGCCTTTTGACATGGCACAGCAAGAAGGTGAGTTAGATTTAACATTAGAATTGGTAGAAACAAGCAAATCCCTTGTAAGTGTTTTCAATTACAATGTAGATTTGTTTGATGCAACCACAATTACCCGCATGGCAGGGCATTTTCAAACCTTGCTTGAGGGGATTGTAGCCCATGAAGAGGAGCGCCTTGGGGAATTCCCCTTGCTGACCGAAACAGAGCGACATCAGTTGTTAGTGGAGTGGAACGACACTAAACCAGATTACCCACCAAATCTCTGTATCCATCAGTTATTTGAAGCACAGGTAGAAAGGACACCGCATTCAATAGCATTGGTATTTGAAAACCAACAACTCACTTACTCCCAGTTAAATACAAGAGCGAACAAAATAGCGCATCATCTACAAGCATTGGGTGTAGGGGCAGAAGTACTAGTCGGCATCTGTATAGAACATTCCTTAGATATGGTAGTGGGAGTGTTGGCTATTCTCAAAGCTGGTGGCTCATTTGTACCGCTTGACCCAGCTTACCCAAGGGAGCGATTGGCTTTCATGCTAGAAGATGCGAAAGTATCAGTACTGTTAACTCAGCGTGGGTTAGTTGAAAGCTTACCCGAACACGGGGCAAAGCTAGTCTACCTAGATGAAGAATGGCAATTTTCCCAGCAGAGCCAGCAAAACCCAGTAAGTGAGGTGACAGCCAACAATCTGGCTTATGTAATTTATACCTCTGGTTCTACGGGAAAACCCAAGGGAGTTCTAATTTCTCACGAGGCGATCGTCAGCCATTGCCTAGCCGTACAAGAATATTATCAAATCAACTCACAAGATCGAGTATTACAGTTTGCTTCACTCAACTTTGATACTTCCCTTGAGCAAATTTTTCCTCCACTGATTAAAGGAGGAAGCGTTGTTTTGCGCGATCCGGAAGCATTGAGTCCCCAAGAGCTTTTGGCAAAAATTTCCGACCTGAAAATCACTGTAGTTGATTTCCCAACTGCCTACTGGCAGCAAGTAGCTAAAGAATGGACTGGAGTAACAGATAAATGGACGAGCAAGCAACTAAGACTTGTTACCGTTGGCGGCGAGATGATGCTACCGGAATATCTACGTCTTTGGCAAAAAACACCAATGAGTTCAGTACGCCTAATAAATGCTTATGGCCCAACGGAAGCAACAATAACCGCAACAGCTTTTGAAGTTGCGAAATTTTTTCCAGACAGTGCCAAAATTCCTATTGGTCGCCCTTTAAAAAACAGAACAATTTATATTCTCGATAAATTTTGCAATCCTACGCCCATTGGTGTGCCTGGTGAATTACATATTGGAGGCCCTACTTTAGCTAGAGGCTACTTAAATCGTTCTGATTTGACCGCTCAAAAGTTTATTCATCACCCCTTTAGCAATGAATTAGGGGCACGCCTATACAAAACAGGAGATTTAGCGCGATACTTGCCTGATGGGAATATCGAGTTTCTCGGTCGCATCGACGACTTGGTAAAGATACGCGGCTTCCGGATTGAGCTAGGAGAAATCGAAGCCTTATTGAGCCAACACCCAGGAGTACTGCAAACTGTAGTCATGGCCCGACAAGATAACAAGGGCGATAAACGTTTAGTAGCGTACATTGTTCTACATAAAGAGAAGGCGCTAACAACTAGTGACTTACGTCAGTATCTCAAAGAGAAACTGCCTGAGTATATGGTGCCAAATGCTTTTGTGATGCTGGACGCGTTGCCTTTGACTGTTAATAAGAAGGTAGACCGTAAGGCGCTGCCAGCACCAACAGATTTTCACTTGGAGTTAGAAACGACTTATATTGCTCCTCAAACCGAACTAGAACAAACCATAGCTAAAATTTGGCAGGCGGTATTAGGGCTACAGAAGGTAGGAATCAATGACAATTTCTTTGAGCTAGGCGGTCATTCATTACTCATAGCTCAGGTTCACAGCCAATTGAGAGAAATCCTTGACCAGGATGTATCAATAGTCGAAATGTTTCGGTATCCAACTATTCGAGCGTTAACTAACTATTTAAGTCAAAAACCAAGCAAAAAATCATTTTTGGAGCAAAAGTACCAGCGAGCTAATCAGCAAAAACAAGCAATCAATCAACACAAGCAACGTCGGTTACAAAAGGGAAGAATTCAGAATCCAGAATCCAGAATTCAGAATTGAGAAGACTTTGAAACCTCAAACAAGTCGCAAGTCGCAAGTATGTTTTGCAATGAGGATTTCCCTGTTAAGAGTTGCCCGTTCCCTGTTCCCTTTTAATCCTGAATTCTTCCTACAAAAGAGGTAAATCATGGATAAATTTGACTCATTCAACTCTGTTGAAAATATAGCAATCATTGGCATGTCTGGGCGCTTTCCAGGTGCAAAAAATGTTGAGGAGTTTTGGCATAATTTACAAAACGGAGTAGAATCTATTTCATTCTTTTCTGAAGAAGAATTGGAGTCAGTAGGTATTTCCAAAGAAGTCGTTCGCAACCCTAACTATGTAAAAGCCAATGCTGTATTAGAAAATATCGATTTGTTTGATGCAACATTCTTTGGCTTCAATCCAAAAGAAGCTGAAATCACAGATCCGCAACACCGGATATTCTTAGAGTCTGTGTGGGAGGCTCTAGAAGATGCTGGTTACAATACAGAAACTTACTCTGGTTCCATAGGGCTTTATGCGGGTGCAGACGGGTTTAACAGCTATTTTTTCCATCACCTTTATAACAATCATGACTTGATAGAATCTCTCGGTGCTTATCAAGTAATGATTGCCAATCAAATAGATTTTTTATGCTCCAGAGTATCTTATAAACTAAACCTGACTGGGCCTAGTGTTACAGTCCAAACAGCCTGCTCTACCTCTTTGGTAGCTACCAGTATGGCTTGCCAAAGCTTGCTGTGTTACGAATGTGATATTGCTTTGGCTGGTGGTGTTTCCATTAGAGTTCCGCAACAGACAGGATATTTACACCAATCGGGAATGATTTTTTCTCCTGATGGCCACTGTCGAGCTTTTGACGCCAAAGCACAGGGAACTGTAGGCGGTAATGGTGTGGGAATTGTTGTTCTCAAAAGGTTGTCTGAAGCGATCGCAGACGGAGACTACATTCATGCAGTCATTAAAGGCTCAGCAATCAATAATGATGGTTCTGTAAAAGTTGGTTACACAGCCCCTAGTGTGGATGGTCAAGCAGCAGTAATCGCTCAAGCTTTAGCAAACGCTGAAGTTGAACCTGAAACCATCACTTATATTGAAGCCCACGGAACTGGCACTCCTTTGGGCGATCCGATAGAAATCGCAGCGCTCAAACAAGTATTTTCGGCCTACACCCAACAAAGAGGCTTCTGTGCCATCGGTTCGGTAAAAACCAATGTGGGACATCTAGATACAGCTGCTGGGATTGCAGGTTTAATCAAGACCGTTTGTGCTATCAAACATAAAATGTTGCCACCCAGCTTACATTTTGAAAAATCTAACCCTGAAATTGATTTCACAAACAGCCCCTTTTATGTCAACACCAAACTCTGTGAATGGAAAACAAACGGCAGTCCCCGCCGTGCTGGGGTCAGTTCCTTTGGCATTGGTGGAACGAATGCCCATATTCTACTTGAAGAAGCCCCTGCTATTGAAACGCAAGATGTTGCACTGGGTGAATCAAGACCTTGGCAATTACTAACCATCTGTGCAAAAACCCAATCTGCATTAGATACTGCGACTGCAAGTTTAGTTAAACACTTCAAACAACATCCACAGTTAAATCTTGCTGATGCAGCTTATACACTTGCTGTGGGTCGAAAAGCTTTTGACTATCGACGGATATTGGTATCCTGTAATCTTGAAGATGCGGCCAATACACTCTCAACATTGGAGCCGAAACAAGTTTTTACTAACTGCTGTGAATCCCAGGAGCCATCTATCGTATTTATGTTCTCCGGACAGGGTTCCCAGTACGTAAATATGGCATTGGAACTCTATAAGGTTGAGCCGACGTTTCAAAAGCATATTGATATTTGCTCAGAAATTCTCATACCTTTTTTAGGTCTTGACCTGCGTCAGATATTGTATCCCCACCCAGAACAAGTTGAAGCGGCGGCACAGCAACTACAGCAAACCGCAATAACACAACCAGCACTCTTTGTTATAGAGTACGCTTTAGCTCAGTTGTGGATGTCTTGGGGAGTGCATCCAATCGCAATGATTGGTCACAGCATTGGTGAATATGTAGCAGCTTGCTTAGCTGGTGTTTTCTCCTTAGAAGACGCATTGTTTCTCGTAGCTGGGCGCGGTCAGTTGATGCAGCAACTACCAAAAGGGTCGATGCTTGCTGTTCCACTGACACCAGAGCAGGTGCAACCTCTGATTGGCGATGAACTCTCCTTGGCTGCCATCAACGGGCCATCCCTTTGCGTAGTTTCCGGGCCTGCGGCAGCTGTAGATACATTGGAGATGCAGCTAGCCGAACAAGGCGTAGAGTGTCGCCGTCTGTATACTTCCCATGCTTTCCATTCTGTGATGATGGAGCCAATTTTAGAACCATTCACTCTTGCTGTGGAAAAAATTGACTTAAAACCGCCACAAATTCCTTATGTTTCTAATGTTACTGGCACTTGGGTGACAGCAGATCTAGTCACAGAGCCGAGTTACTGGGCCAAGCATCTGCGACATGAAGTACGTTTTGCAGATGGTTTGCAACAATTGTTGAAAGAACCAAATCGGATTTTGTTGGAAATTGGGCCGGGTAGAACATTAAGTACATTGGCAAATCAACATCCAGATAAGCTTCCCGAACAAATAGTACTAGCTTCGTTACGCCACCCCCACCATCAACAGTCGGATGTAGAGTTTTTACTTAGCACTTTGGGCAAACTCTGGCTTGCTGGTATGCAGGTGGATTGGTCGAAATATTATACCTATGAGCAACGCCACCGTATTCCCTTACCGACCTATCCCTTTGAACGTCAACGTTACTGGATTGAACCGCAAACACAAGTAAATACCATAGCAGACACATTTAAAAAGCAGGATATTGCAGACTGGTTCTATATCCCAAAATGGAAATGCTCTAGGCCGCTGGCTCCTAACGCTGATGTGCCGCCAATGCAGCATAACTGGGTGGTATTTACTGATGAGTGCGGCTTAGGTTGCCAAATTGTCAAACAACTCGAACTTCAGGGTCAAGATGCGATCGCTGTCAAAGCCGGGTCGGAGTTTAGGCAGTTGAGCGATCGCGTTTATACCATTAATCCTAAACACCAGGATGACTACAATACCTTGCTCAATCAACTTCGCTTACTCAACAAAACCCCCAAAAAAATAATACATTTATGGAGTGTCACATCAGAAGCTAACACAGGATCGGTAATTGATTGGGTGGAAAAATCTCAAGATCTGGGCTTCTTTAGCCTGCTTTTCCTAGCTCAAGCACTGGGAAAACTGAATATTGCAGATGAGTTGCTTCTCGCAGTCCTCACAAACAATATGCAGAATGTTGCAAACGAAGTGGTGTTATCTCCAGAGAAAGCAACCGTGCTAGGGCCGTGTAGAGTCATTTCCACTGAATACCCAAATATAATTTGCCGCAGTATTGATATTGTTTTTCCCCAACCAGAAACTTTACAACAAACAATACTGATAGACCAACTTTTGTTAGAGTTTAACACTCCGACATCTGACCGAATTATTGCCTACCGAGATAGCGATCGCTGGGTGCAAACTTTTGAGCCAGTAAAATTGGATGCAACTTTTAACAAAACATCAAGGTTAAGAAAACAGGGAGTTTATCTAATTACAGGTGGATTAGGGGGTATTGGTCTCACCTTGGCAGAATATCTGGCTCAGGATGTGCAGGCAAAACTAATACTTACAACACGTTCGGTATTCCCCGAAAAAGATGAATGGCAACAGTGGTTGGCAACTCATGACATTCAAGATGAGACTAGCAGCAAGATCCAAAAATTACAAACAATAGAGAAGCTGGGTGCTGAGGTTTTGATTGTCTGTGCAGATATTGGCAACATCGAGCAAATGCAAAAAGTTAAAACCCAGATTTTTGAACGATTTGGTCAGATTCATGGTATAATACATACAGCAGGAATCGCAGGTAAAGGCATAATTCAGCTAAAAACGCAAGAGATAGCTGAAAAAGTTCTTGCTCCCAAAGTCAGAGGGACTCTGTTACTTGATACCCTCTTCAAAGATATTCCTCTAGATTTCTTGATTTTATGTTCGTCACTCACAGCGATCGTCGGTGAGTATGGGCAAGTCGATTACTGTGCGGCTAATGCTTTTCTTGATGCCTTCGCTCATCATAAAACCTTAAAAGATGGCACATTCACTGCATCTATTAACTGGGATAGCTGGCAAGAAATTGGAATGGCGGCAACTGCTGTCAAACAAGGAAATGGAACCGCAAACATCCCGACATTTCATCAAAAAGAACTGAAGCAAGGGCTATTATCTGCCGAAGGTGTGGATGTTTTTAGGCGAGTTTTGTGTAGTAAAAAACCTCAAATTCTCGTATCAACACGAGATTTACAGTCTCAAATTGAGCGAAACAATGCTCCGGCAATACTGGATTTGTTGAATGAATCACAACTCCAACGACCCAAAACAGTACACCCACGACCAGCAATAACTCACGCTTATGTTGCTGCCACAAACAAGCTTGAAAAGACTATTGCTAGTGTTTGGGAAGAATTTTTAGGAATCGAACAAGTGGGAATTTATGATGACTTTTTTGAGTTGGGAGGAGACTCCTTATTAGCAGTTCAACTGATTTCCAAACTGCGCGAAACATTAAAAATTGAATTGTCTCCTCATAGTTTACTGGATTCACCTACTGTTGCTGGTTTAGCGACATTAATTGCATCGGATAATCCAGCAAAGCGATCGATACCTTCCTCACTGGTAGAAATCAAACCGGGCAGTTTTAAAAAACCTCTTTTCTTAATACATCCGGTTGGCGGACATGTCTACTTTTACCGCGATTTGGCAAATTGTTTCGATGCAGAACAACCAGTTTACGGGTTACAGGCACGCGGTATTGAAGGGGAAGCACAACCTCTGACGCAAGTTGAAGAGATCGCAACTGAATATATCGAAGCCTTGCGAACCGTTCAGCCTGAAGGGCCATATTTTCTTGGAGGCTCTTCTTTTGGAGGTACCTTAGCCTTTGAGATGGCACAACAGCTTTATGCAGTAGGTCAAAAGGTAGAACTGTTAGCAATGATAGATACTCCAGGCCCAGGTGAAATACCACCGACACCAGAAGATGATACAGAAATCTTGATTTATCTATTAGCAGTTGGTAGTAACCTGCCAATTTCTTTAGAGCATCTCAAACAGCTAACACCCGATGAGCAATTGCTCTACTTCTTAAACCAGAAAGAAGTTGTTAACAAAATGCTTCCTGATGTCACGCTTCCTCATGTTCAACAATTACTTCACCTGTTTAAAGTACACTCCCAGGCGATGTTGGATTATGAACCCCAAATATATCCGGGTAAAATCATTTTCTTCCGCGCCAGCGATCGCGATGCATTCAATTCTCCACATCCAGAACGTGGTTGGCTGAATTTAGCTACTGAAGGGGTAGAAATCCAGGAAATCCCCGGTAACCACATCACTATGAATATCCTTCCTCACGTCCAAGTCTTGGCAGATCGGTTAAAGACATACCTGAATGCAGTTGAATAGTTATGCTTTTTCAATTTTTCTACCTACCTTTGCTCAGTAGTAACGTGTCAAGACTAAAATATTGCATTAGCTTGACTCTTGTGGGATAGGCGTCTCGTCCGTCCAGTGCGGGCTTTTCGGCCCACACTACAAGAAAAATTTATTGCAACAAAGCCGTCTTGTCACGCCAGTAGTATTGTCTCAATGTGTAATAGCTTCGGTGTTCTCGTTCCTTTAATCGTAAATACCTGAAGTAACACCTGTATTATCCACTTTATTAACATAGGAAAGATTGCAATTATGTTGACCAATCAAATTCAACATCGTTCTTTGACTAACACTTTTGGTCTAATTATTCAAGGTAATGGCTCAAAAAATATTTTGGATTTAGACTATGAAGAAGTCATAAATTTATTCCGAGAATCAGGAACTTTACTGTTTAAAAATTTTGGCAGCGATAGCGATACTTTCATGAAATTTACGCATTTGTATTGCCAAGATTTCTCGACTTATCAAGGAGGTGGCTTGAGATGGGGAGTATTAGATAGACAAGCAATCAATAACGTTGAAACTCTCTTAACAACTTCAGGACATTCACAAGGCTTTCCGATAGAGCTTCATGGAGAGATGTATTACTTAAAAAATCATCCCACCATTCTCTGGTTTTATTGCGAAAACCCACCTATTCAAGGAGGTCAAACAACAGTTAGTGATGGCAGAGAGATATTTAAAAATCTCAGTGACGAAACGAAAAAGTTTTTCCAAAATCAAAAGATAAAATATGTTCGACATCAAGCAAACGGGGAATGGCAAACAGCATTTCAAACTGATGATTTAAGCGTAGTGCAGAAGTTTTGCGATCGAAACGAAACTAAGCTCCTGATCGACTCAGAAACTGGAGCAGTAACAACAGAGTATGTTTGTTCAGCAATTGTAAAAAGCCGAGATAGAGAAGATGTCTTCATCAATAATCTCTTGTTAATTTACATCGCTGAGTGGGCATTCCAGTCAGGTTGGTTTGCTGAAAATTTATCGAACATGACAAATACTAGCCCGCCACTGGTAGTCAGAATGGAAGACGGCTCCTGTATTCCCGAGCATATTATTGAAGAACTTCAGCAGGTATGTGACAGCCTAACCATTGATATCCAATGGGAAAAAGGCGATATTCTCATGATAGACAACACAAGAATTCTTCATGGAAGAAGAGAAGCAACAGCAAGCAATAGGAAAATATTTGTCAGAATGGGAGAGCCTATCTTTAAACTCTAAAACATCTCTAATTTTGTCATTAGCAAGGAGCGAATAACCCTATTTTTTCCCTCTTGCTAATGACAGATAGCAAGTAATTTACCGACATATATTATACAGATGATAAAAGGACAACAAAGCATGAGAGAAAATTTACCAGTAAAATATTCATCAGAAAAGTATGACGAATACACCAAAAGTTTTGTAAGTATTTATGATGACTTCATTCTGCAAAACTTACTAGAAGAATATTATCAGCAAGGTGGTGGTCTCAAAACATTAGTAGATGTAGGAACTGGCACTGCTCAGATATTAATTAAAGCCGCAGCTAACCCAGAACTAGATGCTTTATCCCTAATCGGGACAGATTATTTCCAGGATATGGTTGATGAGGCTCGCAAAGTTGTGAAGCAGAATGGGCTTGAAAATCGGATCGAGATTATAAATGCAGATGTTCATAATATGCCATTTCCTGATAATTATGCCGATTTAGTAATTAGCCGTTCTACAATACATCATTGGGCTAATCCTGTCAGAGCTTTTCAGGAAATATATCGTATCCTTAAGCCTAGTGGAGTTGCAATTATTCATGATATTCGCCGGAACCCAGGGCCGGAAGTGCTAGCAGAATTTAATCGTCTTCGTCAAGAAATTGGCGTTGTACCCTCTAATTTAGAAGAGAAGTACACGCCTCAAGAAGTTGAAGATATGCTGAAAGTAGCTGGACTTACAGAGTATGCTGTGATCGCAGCACCAGAGACTGGGCCGGGAAGCTTGGGCTTTGAACTCAGAATTTCTAAATAAAAACATTGTGCTGCGACGGACAGAGGGCAGATTTAGCAAGCTAAAAATGCCCATCGCCACAAAACAAGATTTCAATGTGTTTGAGAGTATTGACGAGACATGACATTTGGCAAAAATCATCAGTTTTACAACCTCCTAGTACCGCTGCCCTTGTAAGTCAAAAGTCACGCATTCAAAAGAATTGTATTTTCGGCTTTGGCGCCATTTTGAATGGTCTGTTTATTTACGCCGTAGTGTACTAGATACCGTACTGAGGAGGAAGTTATATGAAAGTACTTGAAGTCAGCGGGCTAAGTAAGTCTTTCAACTATAGGGGTAAAACCTTGAGAGCAGTAGACGATGTTTGTTTAAATATAGCTCCTGGAGAAGTAGTAGCTTTCCTTGGATCTAACGGGGCTGGAAAAACAACCACCATCAAAATGATTGCGGGATTGGTTAAACCTGATAAAGGATGGGTGCAAATCGCTGGTTTCAACCCTCATGAAAATCAGCAAGCTTTTAAAGAGTTAGGCGTAGTACTTGAGGGAAATCGTAACCTTTATTGGAACTTTACTCCTATTCAGAATCTAGAGTACTTCGGTATGCTAAAGGGGCTTAATCGTAGAGCAGTCCGCAATAATGCAATAGAACTTCTAGAACGATTCGATTTATTAGCAAAAGCTAGAACCCAAGTTCAACACCTTTCCCGAGGGATGCAGCAGAAACTTGCTATTGCGGTGGCTTTAATTCATCAACCAAAACTTTTGCTTTTAGATGAACCGACTTTAGGATTAGATGTAGAAGCTTCTGAGAACATAAAAACTTTAGTCAGCGAACTTGTTCAGGAGGGCTACGCTATCCTTCTTACTACCCATCAACTTGATGTAGCTGAAGAACTTTCAAACCGAGTGGTTATTATTCATCAAGGAAAAATTATTACTGAGCAACCCACTTCTAAAATAATTCAACAATTTTCTCGTTCAGGTTACACAATTAAAATCGAACGAGCATTAGAGTTAACACAGATTAGAGCGCTTGAAGTTTTAGGTGCAGTTGTCCAATCCAACCAAGACATTTATATACAAGATTTAGAAAGGCTTTATAGTCTTTTAGAAAAACTCAAACCCCTACCAATTATCAAAGTAGAAAAAGAGCAAGCTGACCTCACACAAATATTCTTGAAAATTACGCGAGGCAAAAGATATGTTTAAACTATTTCTCACTGAATGCAAACGAACTTGGCTGATGTTTAGGTACTATCCTAGTGAGGTGATTGCAGTTATTGTCATCCTGACAGCACTTTTTTATGGGCTAATCTTAGGTATACATTATGTGGCAGGAACAAGCTTCTCCTTCGGCGATCGACTAGACTCTTTAGTTGTGGGATATGTGCTTTGGGCTTTAGTTGCATTAACTGTTGGAGATTTTCCTAGAACAATTCAAAACGAAGCTCAGACCGGAATTCTTGAGCAGATTTTCCTCTCACCATTCGGCGCTTCAACAATATATTTAGTGCGAGCCTTTGCAAATATGACTTTGAACTTGGTTCTTATTTTTGGTGTATTGTTGACTATTCTAGCTATCACCAAAAGTCAAATCCAATTTTCCCCCAGCTTGCTACTCCCCTTATGCACAGTTGTGATGGGTGCAATTGGTCTGGGCTTTGGTATGGGTGCTTTAGCCTTGTTATTTAAGCGTATCCATCGGATAACAAGCATATTCGAGTTCTCACTCTTGTTTTTACTTACAGCACCAGTGGAAACCTGGAGAGGTTTACCTCAAGTTTTAGGACAGCTATTACCAATGACATCAGGCATGGCAATGTTGCGTGCCATGATGGTGAGAAGTGAAGCTTTCCATCCGCTTCAGTTCGTCTGGGCTGTAATTAACGGCGTAGCTTATTTTGCTCTTGGTATGCTGCTGTTTCAAATAACCGAGCGCTACACCAAACAGCAAGGAATACTGAGTACACATTAAAACAATTCGCAATTCGCAATTCGCAATTACGTTTTGTGACGGGGATTTAAACCCCGACACAATACACGCTGCTTCTAGAAGCAGGGGACTTAAACCCCCAAAGTTGGTTAAATATTGAAGGATTAATTATGGTTGCAGACAACAACAACTTAAAGGACGTGTATTTTAGCGATACAACGCTCAGAGACGGGGAGCAAATGCCAGGAGCCAGCTTGACTCCTGAAGAAAAGGTGGAAATTGCCAAAGCTCTGGCAAAAGCAGGAATACACTCTTTAGATGCTGGCTTCCCTGCCTGTGCTTCTAGTGAGATTGAAGCTATTCAAGGCATCGTCAAAGAAGTGAAGGGGCCAGTAATTTCAGCCTTATGTCGAGCATTGGATAGTGACATTGATAAGGCATACGAGGCATTAGCTGAAGCTGAGCCGTACAAAAGAGCAGTGAGCATTTTTGTAGCTACCAGCCCAATTCATCGAGAATATAAGTTGCGTAAATCTAAGGCGCAATTGCTGGAGATGATTGTTAACGCCATCCACTATGCCCGACAGAAGTTTGAGATTATTGCTTTTAGCCCGGAAGATGCTAGTCGAACCGAGTTGAACTATCTGTGCGAGATTTACCAAGCAGCGATTGAAGCTGGTGCTACTACCATCGGTTTCCCTGATACAGTAGGCATTTTGACTCCTGAAAAAACCCGAATCACAATCCGCTATATTCTCAACCACGTCCCAAATATCGCTCGAGCCTTTATGGCAGTTCATTTCCACAATGACCTCGGTCTTGCAACCAGCAATACACTTGCTGCCCTTGAAGAAGGCGTTCAGATTGTGCAATGTGCTGTCAATGGAATTGGGGAACGGGCTGGGAATACTGCACTGGAAGAAGTGGTTATAGCTCTGTTATTGAATCAGGAGCAGTACCAAAGAGCTGTTGGCATCGACCCTAAGCAGTTGGTTTCTTTAAGTAAGTTGGTTGCCGAAAAAACCAGTATTCCCATTGCACCCAACAAGGCTGTAGTTGGTTCAAACATATTTGCAACTGAAGCCGGAATTCACCAAGACGGGATTTTGAAAAATCTTGATACTTACTTACCTTTTCGTCCAGAGATGGTAGGAGCAGAAGGTATTCAGATTGTACTCGGCAAACATAGTGGTCGAGCTGCGATCGCTCAACGCTTAAAAAAACTTAATTTTTGCTTGACAGAACAGCAACTTGACCTTGTTGTAGCAGCCTTAAAGGATGCGAAGAAAAATGAATGGCTTGATGCTGAACGATTATTTTCTCAAACTGTAAAGCAACTTTTTGGCGAACAGGCTTCCTTTGTTTCTGATTTGAATGAGAGAAAGTCAACTATCGAAGTCTAAAAGGGAAAGGCTTATAGTTGCGCTGTATTCGCACGAACAGGGAAAGGGTTTAGCATTGCTAAACCCCTACGAAAAATCTATCTGTATCAGGATTTTCGTGAATTGGTATGACGTCTTTATTCTGTTTGATAAATTTTCCTTTATCCTTCCTAGTTATACTAATTAGAAAAAAGTTTGCAGTACATAATTCGTTGAAATTCAGTTTATCTATAATTTATACAATCCAAAATCCAAAATGGCATTAGCTAAAACTAATACAATTTTTTCAAGTGCAAAAGCTTATGAAGACCGACTACATTAGTAACTCTCCTTATGACTACGTGATTGTAGGTGCAGGTTCAGCAGGGTGCGTTTTAGCTAACCGTCTGACGCAAGATTCAAACACCAAAGTTTTGCTACTGGAAGCAGGGAAAGCAGACGACAAGCAAGAAATCCATATTCCTACTGGTTTTTCCACACTGTTTCAAAGTGAGTACGATTGGTCTTACTACACAGAAAAACAACCTCACTTAAATAATCGTAGCCTTTATTGGCCCCGTGGAAAAGTTTTAGGTGGTTGTAGTTCGATTAATGCCATGATATATATTCGTGGTAACTATCATGATTACGATCGCTGGCATAATTTAGGTAATGATGGATGGAGTGCAAAAGAAGTACTTCCCTACTTCAAAAAAGCAGAAAATCAAGAAAGAGGTGCTAATGAATATCACAGTATGGGTGGGCCTCTCAATATTACAAACCAACGCTTCATTAATTCCCTTTCTCATACATTTGTCAAAGCCTGTTTAGAAGCCGGATTTTGTGAAAACAACGACTTTAATGGAGAACAACAAGAAGGGTTTGGAGTCTATCAAGTAACGCAAAAAAATGGTAAACGCCATAGTGTTGCGGCTGCATATCTCAAGCCAATTTTGCATCGCTCAAACCTAACTGTTTTAACCAACGTTCATGTTAAACGCATACTTTTTCAGGGAACGCGTGCTGTAGGCTTAACCTATATTCAAGATGATGTAACAAAAGATATAAAAATTGCCCGTGAAGTCATTTTAAGCTGTGGAACTATTAACTCGCCTCAGTTGTTAATGCTATCAGGAATTGGGCCTGCCAAGCATCTTAAATCCTTGGAAATTCCAATGATAGTCGATTTACCTGGTGTTGGGCAAAACTTACAAGACCATTTGTTAGTTCCCGTCATCTATGAATGTACAAAACTAATAACTTTACTTAATGCAAACAAACTTACAAGTTTATTGAAATATTTAATTTTTAAAAATGGGCCTCTGACATCAAACGTAGCGGAAGCTGGAGGTTTTATCAAAACCAGACCTAATTTAGAAGTAAGCGATTTACAATTTCATTTTGCTCCATTTTATTTATTTAATCACGGATTGATAAAACCTGAAAAACATGCATTCACTTTTGGGCCAACTCTTTTACGTCCACAAAGTAGAGGAAGTATTACTTTACGCTCCAATAATCCCTTTGAACCACCAGTTATTCAGCCAAATTACCTAGAAAATAAAGCTGATTTACAAGTTTTATTAGAAGGTGTGTACCTCTCTCGTAAACTAGCAAAAATGACAGCATTTGATGTATTTAGAGGTGATGAATTAGTACCTGGTTACTCAGTGCAAACAGAAGAGGAGATTTGCGACTTTATACGCAACAATGTCGAAACCTTATACCACCCTATTGGTACTTGCAAAATGGGTAATGATTCAATGTCAGTTGTTAACTCGCAACTTCAAGTTTACGGAGTTGAAGGATTGCGCGTTGTTGATGGATCGATTATGCCTGACATCATTGGTGGTAACACAAATGCTCCCATAATCATGATTGCCGAAAAAGCAGCGGATATGCTTATTGACAACTACCAAAGATAGGATTGCTGAGTACATTACGAAAGTAAGGATTTTAAAATATGCAACGCTCTAAAAGCACTCTTGAAGACAAGATTTATGGAAATTATCTGGACTTAAGTCAAATAATTCATCCCAATCAATTGCATGGGCTGTCAATTAATGAATTACAGCAAATTGCCTATCAAATTCGAGAAAAGCATTTACAAACTGTAGCGACTAATGGTGGTCATCTTGGCCCTGGATTGGGTGTGGTAGAACTAACATTATCACTTTACCAAACGTTAGATCTAAATTGCGATAAAGTTGTTTGGGATGTTGGTCACCAAGCTTATCCACATAAATTAATTACTGGACGATACAATAACTTTCACACACTGCGGCAAAAAGATGGTATTGCAGGTTATCTCAAGCGTAGTGAAAGCATTTTTGACCATTTTGGAGCCGGACATGCTTCCACGAGTATCTCTGCTGCTTTAGGTATGGCTTTGGCGCGAGATTTCAAAGGTGAGAAATTCAAGGTAGTAGCGGTGATTGGCGATGGTGCCTTGACTGGTGGTATGGCTTTAGAAGCGATTAACCATGCAGGTCACTTACCAAATACTAACCTGCTAGTGGTTCTCAATGATAATGAAATGTCTATTTCTCCAAATATAGGTGCGATTTCTAGGTATTTAAATAAATTACGCTTGACTCTACCAATGCAGTTAGTAAAAGAGAATCTCAAAGAACAAGTTAAACAAATACCCTTGGTTGGTGATTCTCCTTCTTCAGAGCTAAAAAGCCTGAAAAATGGGATGAAGTTTTTGACGATGACAAAAGTAGGATCTGTATTTGAGGAGTTAGGCTTTACTTACATTGGACCGATAGATGGTCATAATTTGGAGGAATTGATTGCGACTTTTGAACAAGCACATCAAATAAGTGGGCCAGTATTAGTGCATGTGGCAACGATAAAGGGCAAAGGGTATAAAATCGCGGAAAAAGACCAAGTAGCTTACCATGCTCAAAGCCCCTTTGACCTTGTTAGCGGTAAAGTCAAACCTTCCAGTCAACCGAAAGGCCTTGCTTATTCCACAGTATTTGCTGACACTTTGGTAAAATTTGCCGAAAAAAACTCCAATATTATTGGTATTACAGCAGCGATGGCAACAGGGACTGGGTTAGATAAACTACAAGCCAAACTACCTCATCAGTACATTGATGTCGGCATTGCCGAACAACACGCAGTCACCCTTGCTGCTGGACTAGCCTGTGAGGTAATGCGCCCTGTTGTCGCTATCTATTCTAGTTTTTTGCAACGTGCTTACGACCAAATCGTTCACGATATTTGCATTCAAAAATTACCTGTTTTCTTCTGCATGGATAGAGCGGGAATTGTCGGTGCTGATGGCCCTACTCATCAAGGAATGTACGATATTGCATATTTACGTTGCCTTCCTAATATAGTTTTGATGGCTCCTAAAGATGAAGTCGAACTCCAGCAGATGCTAGCTACTGGCATCCAATATACAGATGGCCCGATTGCCATGCGGTATCCGCGCGGTAATGGCTACGGCTTACCCTTGATAGAAGAAGGGTGGCAACCTCTACCTATTGGTAAAAGTGAAATTTTGCGACACGGTGACGATGTAGTGATGGTGGCCTATGGCTCAATGGTTTATTCAGCTATGCAAGCTGCTGAGATTTTGAGCGAGCATGGAATTGAAGCAACTGTAGTGAATGCACGTTTTGTTAAGCCTCTAGATACTGATTTGATTGTCCCTTTAGTCAAACAAATTCCTCGCGTCGTCAGTCTAGAGGAGGGTTGTGTGATGGGAGGCTTTGGTAGTGCGATCGTAGAAGCATTGTTAGAACATGGTGTAGTAGTGCCAGTGTTGCAGATTGGAGTACCTGATCGCTTAGTTGAACATGCAAGTCCAAATGAGTCTAAGGCACAACTAGGCTTAACCAGTCTACAAATTGTGGATCGAATACAAAGCTTTTTTACTTTTTCATTACACAAAATGCTGACCCAACTGAATTCTGACGACTGACGTCTTTATTCTGTTTTGATAAAAAAGCAAAACGCTAGAACGATATTTTAACTTACTTTCTCACTGGCAAACAAACAAAATTAGCATAAGTAATCTTCCCAAGAAAGATTTATGGACACTAAAAACTTGAGAAAATCATTTCATAGTTCTGAATCATACCATCGTAGAGGATTTGGTCGGCAAGACGAGGCTGCAAATTTCTTACAGTCAGAGTATCAAAGCAGCTTTATTCAACAAATCCGTCACAATAACTTCATGTTGCAACAAGGTGAAGTTACAATCCTGCTAGCAGAGGCTTTTAGCTTTTGTTGGGGTGTAGAGCGAGCAGTGACTATGGCTTATGAAACTCGCCAGCATTTTCCTGACAAACGGGTTTGGATTACCAATGAAATTATTCACAATCCCTTAGTAAATCAGAATCTACTGGATATACAAGTGGAATTCATTCCTGTAAAGAATAACCAGAAAGACTTATCAGTTGTAGCAAAGGAAGACGTAGTAATTCTGCCAGCTTTTGGTGTTAGCTTACAAGAAATGCAATTTTTTCATCACAAAGGTTGCACAATTGTAGACACGACTTGCCCCTGGATTTCTAAGGTATGGAATACAGTAAAAAAGCACAAAAAAGGCAATTTTACTTCAATCATCCACGGCAAGTATAACCATGATGAAACTATTAACACTAGTTCATTTGCTAACAAGTACTTAATAGTGCTGAATTTGGCAGAAGCTGAGTATGTCTGCAACTACATCCTGAACGGTGGAAATCATGATGAATTTATAGCCAAATTCAACAAAGCTTGTTCTTTTGGCTTCAATCCTGATACCGATTTAGAACAGCTAGGTATTGCCAATCAAACCACAATGCTTAAAACAGAGACTGAGCAGATTGGTAAGCTATTTGAGCGCACGATGATGAGAAAATATGGACCTTTGAAGCTGAATCAGCACTTTATTAGCTTTAACACCATCTGCGAAGCTACCCAGGAACGTCAAGACGCAATGTTCAAATTAGTAGACGAAAAACTAGATTTGATAATTGTGATTGGTGGTTTTAATTCTTCCAATACAACTCACTTGTACGAAATTGCACTCAATCGAGGTATTCCTGCTTATCATATCGATACCGCCGAGCGAATTAGCTTAGATAATCGCATCGAACACAAACTACTACATCAAGATTTAACAGTAACTGAAAATTGGTTGCCAGATGGTTCAATTGTGGTAGGAATTACTGCTGGCGCATCTACACCTAGTAAAACAGTAAAAGATACAATTAAAAAAGTTTTGCAGTTAAAGCGTGTCAATTCATCTGTTGAGTCTTTTTGTTGATGAGCCGATTTCAGTAAGGTAAGAATAGCTTTTGTCTGAAAAAATTGTCCAAACTTTTCCTGGGTAAATAAATTATGAATAACCAAATGAACAGTATTATCATGCAACCCTGTGTTTCTTATTGGGGTATGTACAAATCGAGACGAGTTCTAAATGCAATTCTTTCTTATTATTTCCCAGTATACGGGTTAACCCATAAGGATTTTTTTACTTTTTATCCAGTTTTAGGTTTTGTAGAAGCTTTAATATATCAAGCTGATGAAGCGGTTGAATTGAGTCAATCTGAAAAATTGTTTGATCGGCAAGAAAAACCTTGGATTCAGAGGTTTTCTAAGATTATTAGTTTGCTGAAAGAATGCAACTTATACCAGCTATCAATTGAAAAAGAGTTAGAGAAATTGGGAGAATATTACGAATTAGAAAATTACTTAATGTCCCAGAACTTAGTAACCTACTCAGATATTATTAAATCAGTAGAACTACGAACTTCTGATACACGTACTTTGCACATAATTTTATTGGAAATAGCTAAAAAACCATATCATAAAAATGTCTTCGATCTCATGTGGCCCCTGGAAGTACTGGCTGACATATTTGATGACATTAATTCTTACAAAGATGATGTTGATAAAGACCACTACAATACTTATCGTATGTTTGTCAGGCTTTATGGAAAAAAAGCGCCTGATTACTTACAAACGGAAATAGATCGATATAAGTCTATTTTCCGAGAAAGAATAACCAAATTACCAGAGGATGAGCAAAAAGTTTATCGGCAAATTGCGTCTGTTTATAAACAAGAATGTTTGATTGAAACTATCCCTGAACCAATTCTAGAGTAGAAATCCTAACTCAAAGTTCAGTGGCTGCTTGTTGGGAGAGGTCGGAATCCCAGGGCGAATGCATCTAAATATTGACAAAGTGGTATGTAAGGTGTGGAGAAATTTTATAAGTATGTAACGAAAAATTAAGCCTAAGAATTAGAGCTAAATTTTACACGGTCAGTAGACCGAAAAGTTTTGCCAACATCAAAAATTAGTAGCGTGTGATACCGTTTTTAGAGAAAAGTGTAAAAGCTAATTGCTCTGGAATAATGATAAGTTTAGGTTATTAATAAGCCTCAAAAACTAACTAAAATCAGCCGGACGGTAAATAAACTTCGCAGGCTACCCCATAGTTGGGGTCTACTGCTTGGCGTAAAAATTCGAGCATCTGTTTGAGGGTAAAGGGAGATCCATAAAAATAAATCCCCAGCCTTAAAACCCCCAACCACGAGACAGATTCTTGAAGGAGGTAAACTGATCATCAAATAAAAGCTTGACCGTACCAGTTGGGCCATTGCGTTGCTTACGAATAATTAACTCAGCAATGCCACGCTCAGGTGTATCAGGATTGTGCATCTCCTCACGGTAAAGCATAATCACAACATCGCTGTCTTCTTCCACGGCTCCACTTGACCGCAAATCGCTCAGTACAGGGCGTTTATCGTTGCGGTGTTCGACTTCACGGCTCAACTGAGATAAAGCAAGCACTGGCACATCCAAATCCTTGGCAAGTTTCTTCAGTCCCCGGCTTCTAGGGACTTCCAACTAAAAAAATATTCCATCGATGCATGAAGCTGGGGGAGAAAGAATCCTTACATTGTCTTCGCTCTCAAAATTGCATAATTTATTTTCTGGAAGTCCCTTATTGAAAAACTCAAAGTTTACAAAGCTGATGAAGATGAAGAAATTCGGCGGATTTGGGAATACCTGCGTGACCGGAATGGGGGTAGCAGTACACCTACTTAAGTCAATTCACCTCGCGAAGTTCAAAAACCGAGAAGTAGACAAATCACACAGCATAGTTGCAGTACCCTCTAGCAGTGCGGCGTGACCTTCAGAACTTAGCTGTGAGAACTCTGATACTGCGCTACTGACTATAAGAGGTAAAATCGCTTTCACTGGGATTGAAGAATTCTTGCCCGATAACGAGTGAGCAAAGGTTATCTTAATGATGATTCAGTTTTGGTGATGTTAACCAGGAAGTTGCTGCCTCGATATCCGCAGTGTAAGATTGCAATTTTGAATGAGGTGTTGGTTGAGTGGGAGGGTTAGCGATTTTAGTTGCCAAATTAGTGCTGTTGTTAACAGTTTTCGCATCTGACAAAGCTTCTAGACCTGTAATCAATCTAGAGCGACGACTACGAGTGATATAATTCCATGCCCACTGAAATACTACTAGTAATTTAGTGTCGAACTCGATTAAGAAGTAGATATGAACGACTAACCAAAATATCCAAGCAAGGAAACCTTGGAGTTTGATGAAGCTTAAATCTACAACAGCTAAATTTTTGCCAATCATCGCCAAACTACCTACGTCATTGTAACGAAATTGTGGTAGCTTTTGACCAGATAAGCGTTTTTTAATGAGTGCCGCTACATACTCTCCTTGTTGTTTGGCTACGGGTGCAACACCAGGTAAGGGTTTTCCATCTTGATGAGAGAAGTTGCCTAAATCTCCGATGACAAAGATGTTTTTATAACCCTTAATCGTCAAGTCTGGTTCTACAATCACACGTCCAGAGCGATCGCACTCTACACCTGTACGGTTTGCTAAAACTTGCCCCATAGCGGAACCTTTCACACCTGCTGCCCATAATATAGTTTTTGAGGCAATTTCTTGAACTCGATCGTCTTGCTTGAAAGTAACGATATCGTTTTCAATATTCGTCACCCTAGTGTTTGTTTTCACTACCACACCCAACTTTTGCAAGGATACTTTTCCTACTTCTGATAACTTTGGTACCATGTGGGGGAGGATGCGATCGCCTCCTTGCAACAACAAAATATTAGTTTCTCTTGTATCGATATTGCGGAAATCTTCTTTGAGAGTTTTATGTGCCAACTCTGCGATCGCACCGGCTAATTCTACACCTGTTGGGCCACCACCGACAATTATAAAGGTCAACCAAGCACGACGTAGTTCTCTATCGGTTTCTTTTTCTGCTGCTTCAAATGCCGAAAATATCCGACGACGCATTTCTACCGCATCTTCAACAGTTTTCAAGCCAGGAGCCAATGGTCTCCAGTTATCGTGACCATAATAGAAATGATTAGCACCTGTGGCAACAACTAATGTATCGTAGGGTATTGTTCGATCGCGCAGAATAACTTCTTGGGTTTCTGGATCGATATCATTTACTTCTCCCAAGAACACTTGAGTATTCTTGCTTTTCCTGAATACAGCTCTTAATGGTGAGGAGATATCAGCAGGTGATAGCGTACCTGTCGCAACTTGATATAAAAGCGGCTGAAATAAATGAAAGTTACGTTTATCGATGAGAGTAACATTTACATTCGCTTTTTTCAGAGTCTTTGCTGTATACAGTCCACCAAAGCCTCCACCAATGATTACAACCTGATGTGGTACATTCTTCTCAAGTGAAACTACCATAAAAAATATTTCCTTGTGTTAAGACTGTTGTAACTTTTCTTAACAAGAATGTAGCAAAATTAAGATCTTCATTGCTGTTTATTTAGAACAATTGAAAAATAATAAAAGTAGTCAAAGAGATACCAATTCACCGAACTTCCCATCGCCGGAAGCCGGCGCTCAGACTTCTGTCTAAAATTTGTCAATAGATTCAAAATCCTTCTATCAAAAATTCCAACTTTTGGATTGGTATACATTCAGAATACGACGAATTGCTTGGGGATTGTAGTGATGCTTTAAAAGATATTTGTCACCGTTCAAAGTTAAATTAACTAAGGCTATGAGCGGGATGCAAAACTTTCAGTAATTCAGTAAGCGATAATGGTTGGTTCAAAGTTTTCAGTAGTAATCAGCCGCCAAGCATCAGTTGATTCACACTTTTCAACTGTTGTTAGAATGCGGACTTGAAACTTGAAGCTGTGATAAGTTGTTTGGCATTCATCGGGGGCAAGGGCAGCCCATTGGTCAGGGCGAACGCATCTAAATATAGTACATATATACTTAAAGAAGTTTAATCGCGT